>NZ_DAIUCO010000035.1:0-28369 GCF_036846085.1 Noviherbaspirillum sp.
GCACAAGGTCTTTTATATAGGCGCCGCCGGCAGCCTGATCGCATTGATCGCGCTCTGTGTCGCCTGGGAACTGGTGCTTGCGCCATTACGGCCGGGCGGCTCCTGGCTGGTATTGAAGGTGCTGCCCCTGCTGCTGCCGTTGCGAGGCGTTTTGAAGCGTGACCTTTACACGATGCAATGGTCATCCATGCTGATTCTGCTATACCTGACAGAGGGCATTGTCCGTGGTGCAAGCGATCAGGGATTGTCGGCAACGCTGGGCTGGATCGAAGTGGCACTGGTTTGTGTGTTTTTCTTTTGCTGCATTCTGTTCCTGCGTCCGTACAAGAAGGAAGCAAAAAAGCTGGCGCAGCAAGTCATCCAAAAAGCATCCAAATAAACGAACTCATCAATGAACGAATTTCTCGATCAATGCCGCAATGCGATCGGAGCCGCCCATGTCCTGACCGAGGCGGCCGATACCGCCGGTTACCTGACGGACTGGCGTCGCCGCTTTACCGGGCGCGCCCTGGCGGTGGTGAAACCTGCGTCAACCGAAGAAGTCGCGGCCATCGTCCGGCTTTGCAACCAGTTCCGGGTACCGATCGTGCCCCAAGGCGGCAATACCGGCCTGGTCCTCGGCAGCGTGCCGGATACCAGCGGCAATGCGATCGTGCTGTCCCTCAATCGCTTGAACAAGGTACGGGCAGTCGACACGATCAACAACACCATGACGGTTGAATCGGGATGCATCCTGGAACAAATGCAGAACGTCGCCGCCGAAGCGGGACGCCTCTTTCCGCTGTCGCTGGCGGCGGAGGGCAGTTGCACGATCGGCGGCAACCTGGCGACCAACGCGGGCGGCACCGCGGTTCTCCGCTATGGCAATATGCGCGAGCTGTGCCTCGGCCTGGAAGTGGTGACCGCGCAAGGCGAGGTATGGAGCGGCTTGCGGGGACTGCGCAAGGACAACACTGGCTACGACTTGCGGGACCTGTTCATCGGCGCGGAGGGCACGCTGGGCATCATTACCGCAGCGGTCCTCAAGTTATTCCCGCAGCCTAAAGCGCAACTGACCGCGCTTGCGGCAATGCGGACGCCGGACGATGCGCTTGCGCTGCTGAATCTCGCGCAGGCGCGATGCGGCGCAACCCTGACCGCCTTCGAATTGATGTCCGACTTCTGCCTGCAGCTGGTGGCAAAGCATTTCCCGCAGATGCGCTTGCCGTTCGCCGACCCGCATGCGCAGTATGTACTGCTGGAGCTCTCCGACAATGAGTCGGAAGACCATGCCAATGCCGCATTGGAAGCCGTGATCGCGGATGCCCTCGAACAGGACGTGATCCAGGATGCGGTGGTCGCATCGTCGATCGCGCAGTCGAAATCCTTATGGAATCTACGGGAACACATCCCGCTCGCCCAGGCGGAAGAGGGCAAGAACATCAAGCATGACATTTCCGTTCCGATTTCCCGCATCGGCGACTTCATCCGCAAGACGGATATCGCGCTGCAGCAGACATTCCCCGGATGTCGGCTGGTGACGTTCGGTCATCTTGGCGACGGCAATCTGCACTACAACGTGTCGCCGCCCGAACAAGGTTCCGATGACGAATTCATCGCCCGCCAGGATGCGGTCAACCTGGTAGTGCACGACAGCGTCGACAGTTTCGGTGGATCGATTTCTGCCGAACACGGGCTCGGAGCCCTGAAGCGCGAGGAGGTTCGCCGCTATAAGTCCGCCGTCGAGATGGCGCTGATGGAGTCGGTAAAAAATGCGCTCGATCCCTTGGGGATCATGAATCCGGGCAAGGTCATATAGCCAAACCTACAAACAAAAACATCAATACTTGAAATTCCAGGGAGGCGGCATGCTGCTGCGCACGTTATTGTTTTCCGTTTTCATCGCGGCATCGGCGCCGTCGTTTGCAATCTACAAATGCGAGTCAGACGGCAAAATCAACTACAGCGACACGCCCTGCTCCAACGGCCGCAAATTGGATATCGACAGTGCACCGCCCGTCGATGCGGAAACAGCGAAAGAACAGGCGCGACGTGATAAAGCCACGCTCAGGCGAATCGATGCGGAGAAGCGCAAGCTGGAGGCGCAGGAAGAAAAAGAACATCGCCGCACCGCACATGCCAGCGCGGCCAGGCAGAAGAAATGCAAAGCCCTTGCGATGCGGTCGAAGTGGGCCGATGAAGATGCCGCATCAGCCACCGGGAAATCTGCGCACAAGGCAAAACTCAAGGCCAGCCGAATCGCTGAGCAGTTCGCAATGGAATGCGACAACAAAGCCTTGCTTCACGGCGCCTGAGTCGGATGTCAAATGCGCCGCGCACGCGGCCCTCGCTTCGACTATTGGTGCTCAGCCACCACAGAAGTCGCGGAGTGCATGTTCCTCGCATCCACCACCTGCCTTAATGCAGCCGCCAGGCTGTCCAGTTGACGTTGCCCGGACACCATGATGGAAGGCAGTCCGCAGGCACGAACCGCTTGTTCAAGATTGCGGAGCGCATCCAATTCGGCGCCCAACTGGTCGTGGCGTTGCAATGCTGGCGTCATTACGATTTCCCAAAAAGGTCATAGAAGTCGCCTAGACCAGTGAAAATCAGCATTTGTTCCGGCCAGAAAAGATTCCCTCAACATTTATTTTGGTTCTGTGGCAAGAGCTGCAACAACGACGCAAGCGATTTGCCAAACCACAAACAACCGGACGCATAAGAAAGTACGATGGATCGAAGTTACTCACATAACACTTCGATACTGCTTTCAACATGGATAAACGCAGCAGGCGCCTTCTGGCTGGCGCAGTCGGATTGGCCGGTTTGGGATGGTTGGGTTTTATTGTCACGGTTACGGCACGCCAGAACAACATGCTGTTCAATCCGATTCGCCGCAAGGAAATCGAGCGCCCGAGCAGCCGCGGGCACCGTACACGGCCCGTGGTGCTGCGTTGTCGCGACGGCACCCGGCTCTCCGGTTGGCTGCTGACGCCGAAGACACCCGGCCCGCATGCGGCAGCAATCTATTTCGGCGGACGCTCGGAGGAAGTGTCATGGACCGTCCGGGATGCGCAACGCATGTTTCCAGGCATGCTGGTCCTGGCAATCAACTACCGGGGTTATGGTGACTCGCATGGAAGCCCGGGCGAACGGCAGATGATCGATGACGGAAAAGTGTTGTATGACTGGCTGCTTGCCTCCGGCCGCCACATCGATCCTGGCCGGATTGCCATCGTCGGCCGCAGCCTCGGTTCCAGTGTCGCTCTCCAAGTCGCCGCGCGCCGTCCGGTCGCTGCCTTGGTACTCATAACGCCCTTCGACTCCGTGCTCGCGATGGTGAAAAAGCGTTTGCCGTCCGTGCCGGTAAGCCTGGTGCTCAGGCACAGGTTTGAATCGATCAAGGTGGCACCCAAGGTCACGACACCGGTGCTTGTGCTGCGCGCGGAATCCGACGATATCGTTCCGCAGGTCCATACGGATATCCTGGTCGCCGAATTGCCGAATGTCGTCTCGGATGAAGTCGTGCCCGAATCGAATCACCTGAACATCCCCTACCTGGACGAAACCCAGGAACACATCTTGAAGTTCATGCAAGGACAACTTTTCCATCGTCCCGCACTGACGGTTGCTCCCCTGCGGCATATGCCGGAAGAGCGGTTGCTGAAGGAGATTGCAGAGGTGCAGCTTGGACCGGAAGTGAATGAGTCGGACGTCGGCGAGGAAGCGGAACCGGAAGCGTGGCCTGCCCAGCAGGAGTCGAACCTGCGACCTACGGCTTAGAAGGCCGTTGCTCTATCCAACTGAGCTATGGGCAGTCATCGAGCGAAACGCGATAGCTGTTGCATCGGCTCGCTCGCCGCCGGATATTACCCTTATTACCGCGTCGTTTCAACCAATCACTTGCACTATCGCTCACCGATGGAACCATCGAAGCCGATCGGAATTTTGTGCAGGTTGGCAAGGGCGAATACGTGGATTGTATTCATCCACGCCCACAGGTCCGACAAGCATTCACTATAACCGTGCGGGCTATGCAATGCCTCCCCTGTGTCAGCACTATCCACAGCTATGCTGCATAAGCATGTGGATAAGATCGAGGAAAGGTAGGGATAAGTCGGTAAGTCTATGATTTAAAGAAAAAACTTTCACCTGATCAAAATTGAGGCACTACGGTGGACAACTTGATGTTTGTCGGAACACGGACGCAGCCGGGTGAATAATCTAGACTGCGCACGGCGCTGATCCCGTACGCCCTTAAGTGGCCATCCTCAATAAACAGTTTCTTCTCCACCCTGAGTTGATCACTAAATTGTAGAAATCAAAACAAAAAGCCCGCAACTTTTCAGGTTTGCGGGCGAACGATGGCGTCTGGGTGCCACATGATTGTTTACGGTGGCGAAGCGCGGCAACTTTAGACACCGGAATCGATAGTCAAAAGAAAACCCACAAGCCATAAGGGTGTGGGTTAAAAGCACAGTCCTTCCTAGGAGACTACGCGTTGCTGTATTCAGCATAGATCACGAGGTTCGGAAGACACTGTGTTTTATCAACTGGCTGCACCGTCGATGCTGCTTAACATCATTCTTGCAATGCCAATCTTCACTGGCGACCGGGAACCGTTACCCGTCCTGCTTCAGATTGTTGTGACATGCATGGTTTCGAGCCGACGGACAGTGAAGACTGCCAATGCCAAAAGAAAAAGGGTTTAAGAGACTTTATGCTCTTAAACCCTTTATGCTCTTGAACTTTATAGCTACTGCAAATATTGGTCGGAGTACAAGGATTCGAACCTTGGACCCCCTGGTCCCAAACCAGGTGCGCTACCGGGCTGCGCCACACTCCGAGAAGGGCGATCATACCGGACTGAGGCATCTCGGTCAATCTATTCCGTCTCGATGCCCTGCTTTCCATCAACTTATTTCTCCATCAGGTCAGATGCTGTTCGCTTTCAAAATACCGGGCCTGTCCGGTAACCGGATCATGAAACGCGATGGAGCGGGCCAGTAGCTTGAGTGGTGACGACATATTATCCGCCTTGCACGGCAGCGCGTGCGGGTAAAACGCATCATTCAGAATCGGAATTCCCAATGCCGCGAGATGGACACGGAGCTGGTGCTTTTTCCCGGTGAGTGGACGCAGGCGATACAGCGCCACCTCGCCCCGTCGTTCCAGAATGTCGATCAGGGTCTCGGAGTTGGGTTCGCCTTCGGATTCCTGCATGCGAAAGAACGGTGTGCCGTCCACCATTCGACTGCGATACGTCAGCGGAAACTCGATACTGCCGGTATAGGGCGCGAGCGCCTCGTACACCTTGTCGACCTCGCGCCTTTGGAACAAGGCTTGGTAGTGTCCCCGTGTTGCGGGATCCCGGGAAAACACCACGATGCCTGCGGTTTCCCTGTCTATCCGATGAATCGGTGACAGATGATCAAGCCCGGTTTTTTGCTTCAAGCGGACCAGCAAGGTTTCATGTAAAAACCGTCCTGACGGGATGACCGGCAGGAAGTGCGGTTTGTCTGCCACCAGGATGTGTTCGTCGAGATGAAGAATCGTTTCCGCAAAGGGGATGGGCGTTTCCTGATGCAGTTCACGGTAGTAATAAACGCACGCGCCCCTGCGAAAAGGGCTATCCGGATCCAGTCGCCTGCCTTCGGCATCCCGGACCTCTTCCTTGCGCATGCGTTCCCGCCAGGTGGCCTCGCCAACATCCGGAAAGCGGTCCAGCAAAAAAGCCAGCACCGTGTTCCAGGGACCTTCCGGCAGCCATATGTAGCTCGGGCTGACGCCTGCACGGACAGGAAGCGGCGCCTTCAATGCACGTCCATCAAAAGGTCAGGCAGTGATCTTCTCTGCAATACGGCGCGCCATCCTGTCGGCGGTATCGGCATTCTTTGCCTCGACCATCACGCGAATCAACGGCTCGGTGCCGGACGCGCGTATCAGCACCCTGCCGTCGTCACCGAGCTCGGATTCGACGATTTCCTTTTCCGTCTGCAGCGCTTCATTCTTCTGCCAGTCGAAGCCGGGAGCGACCTTCACATTGACAAGGCACTGGGGATACAGCGTGATGTCCTCGGTGCACTGTGCCAGCGTCTTGCCGCTGCGTTTCAAGGCAGATAGCACCTGCAGCGCGGAGACGATACCGTCGCCCGTCGTGTGCTTGTCGAGGAACAGCAGGTGCCCCGAACCTTCGCCGCCGATCAGCCAGCCCTTTTGCTGCAGGACTTCGAGGACATAGCGATCCCCTACCTTAGCGCGGGCGAACCCGACGCCCATTTTTTTAAACGCGACTTCCAGCGCCATGTTCGTCATCAAGGTGCCCACCGCACCCTGCACCGGGACAGTATTCATCCTATCCTTGACCATCACATACAACAGCTCATCACCGTTATAGGCACGTCCGGTATTGTCGACCATCAGCAGGCGATCGGCATCGCCGTCGAGCGCAATGCCAAGATCGGCATTGTGCTCTTTCACTGCGGCAGACAAGTTCGCCGGAACGGTCGCACCGACGCCGTCGTTGATATTCAAGCCGTTTGGCTGGTTGCCGATCGCGACCACTTCGGCACCCAACTCGTGGAAGACATCCGGGGCGATGTGATAGGCAGCGCCGTGGGCACAGTCCACCACGATTTTCAGGCCGCGCAGATCAAGCTCGGTGGGAAACGTACTTTTGCAAAATTCGATATACCGGCCTTGCGCATCAAACAGCCGCTTTGCCTTCCCAAGTTTTTCCGATGAAACGCACTCGATAGGCGCATCGAGTGCCGCCTCGATCGCCGCTTCGACCGCATCCGGCAGCTTGTTGCCCGATGCATCGAAGAATTTGATGCCGTTATCCTGATAGGGATTATGCGATGCCGAGATCACCACGCCCGCGGATAACCGGAGAGCTCGGGTCAGATAGGCGATTGCAGGTGTCGGCATTGGCCCGGCCAGCATTACATCCACGCCGGCGGCGGCGAATCCCGCTTCCAGTGCCGCTTCAAGCATGTAGCCGGAAATCCGTGTGTCTTTGCCGATGAGTACCGTCGGCCGGCCCACGACAGTGTCTCCCTGCGCGAGCACCTTGCCGGCAGCGAAGCCAAGTCGCATGACAAAATCAGGAGTAATCGGTGCTTCACCAACGCATCCACGCACGCCATCGGTTCCAAAGTATTTTCTTGTCATGATTTATCCAGGTTGATATTGGGAGGCTGCCTGCCACACTTTCAACGCATCCACCGTTTCGGCCACGTCGTGCACCCTGATTATCCGGGCACCCTGGGCCGCAGCGAATAAAGCCGCCGATATGCTTCCGGCGCCTCGCTTGTCGACCGGCTTGCCGGTAATGGCGCCAATCATCGACTTCCGGGACAGGCCGGCCAATAGCGGCATCCCCAGATCGATTTGCATTTGAGCAATGTTGTTCAGCAGGGCCAGATTATGCACCATCGTTTTACCAAATCCAAAGCCGGGGTCTACGCACATTCGCGCGTCAGCGATACCCTCTGCACGTGCCGCCTCGACCCGTTTCCGCAGAAATGACGTCACCTCGAAGACGACGTCATCGTATTGCGGCTGGTCTTGCATCGTGGACGGATCACGCAGCATATGCATGATACAGAGCGCGCAATCGCTATCTTTGACGACTCGCAACGCATCACTTGCCCTGAAGCCATAAATGTCATTGATCATGTCCGCACCGGCCTCGAGTGCTTCTGCCATGACCGCCGGCTTGCAGGTATCCACCGACAATGGCTTGCCGCAGTCTCTTAGCGCATACACGACCGGGAGCACTCTTTTCAGTTCTTCTTCCAACGGCAGTGGCTTCGCACCGGGGCGGCTCGATTCGCCACCGATGTCGATGATATCCACGCCATCAGCAAGCATCTGTTCAGCATGCGACAAGGCCAGGTCAAGGGAATGGAATTGACCGCCGTCGGAGAACGAGTCGGGCGTGATATTCAATATGCCCATAACGAGCGGCCTGGCGCCGGGGCCGCTCATCGCAAAACGAAAACGTCCGCACTGGAAGTATGGTGAGGTCATGGATAGGAGGCTTTACAAACAAAAAGGGTGAGGATTTCTCCTCACCCTTCCCAAACTAAACGTACGGCTTACATCAGCAGTGCGATTTATGCCGGTGCAGTTGCGTTCGGCGACACGCCACCTGACGCACTGTCAGTTGGTGATTTGCGGGCCGGCACGCCGGCTTTCGGCGGACGCGGCTGATGGCCGGCCATGATGTCATCAATCTGCTCGGCATCAAGTGTTTCCCACTCGAGCAAGGCGTGCGCCATGGTCTCGACTTTGTCCTTGTTTTCCTCAAGCAGGCTGCGAGACAACGCATATTGCGCGTCCAGAATGGAACGGATCTCCGTATCCACCTTCTGCTGAGTAGCCTCCGACACCGTCTTGGAGGACATGCGCCCGAAATAGGCATCCTGTTCGGTGTCTTCGTAGACCATCGTGCCAAGCGTTTCCGACATGCCGTAACGAGTCACCATCGCGCGGGCAAGCTTGGTTGCGCGCTCGAAATCATTGGATGCGCCGGTAGACATTTGATGCATGAAGATTTCTTCCGAAATACGTCCTGCGAACAGGATGGCGATTTCCTCCAGCATCTTGTCCTTGTACATATTGACACGGTCATGCTCGGGAAGCTGCCATGTCAGGCCAAGCGCAAAACCGCGCGGCATGATCGTGACCTTATGCACCGGATCAGCTTTGGGGAGCAGCTTCGCCACTACCGCATGGCCCGATTCATGGAAAGCGGTATTACGCCGCTCCTCTTCACGCATGACTGCCGATTTCCGCTCCGGGCCCATGACGATCTTGTCCTTGGCGTCTTCGAAATCCTGCATTTCGACCAGGCGTTTATTGCGTCGGGCAGCAAACAAGGCAGCCTCGTTCACAAGGTTCGCCAAGTCCGCGCCCGAGAATCCCGGAGTGCCGCGGGCCAGAATGTCGGCCTTGACATCCGGTGCGATGGGCACTTTACGCATATGCACGTAAAGAATCTGCTCGCGGCCGCGGATATCGGGCAGGCCGACCATGACCTGACGATCGAAACGGCCGGGACGCAGCAATGCCTTGTCCAGTACGTCAGCGCGGTTGGTCGCGGCGATCACGATCACGCCAGAGTTAGCTTCGAAGCCGTCCATCTCCACCAGGAGTTGGTTCAGCGTCTGCTCGCGCTCATCATTGCCGCCGCCCATGCCGGCGCCGCGATGGCGGCCAACAGCATCGATCTCGTCGATGAAGATGATGCAGGGAGAATGCTTTTTCGCGTTTTCGAACATGTCGCGGACACGGGAAGCACCGACACCGACAAACATCTCCACGAAATCCGAGCCGGAGATGGTGAAAAACGGTACTTTCGCCTCGCCGGCGATGGCACGTGCCAGCAACGTCTTGCCGGTACCCGGTGGACCCACCATCAGCACGCCGCGCGGGATGCGCCCGCCAAGCTTTTGGAATTTGGTGGGATCACGCAGGAAGTCGACCAACTCCTGTACTTCTTCCTTCGCCTCATCACAACCAGCCACATCGGCAAATGTGACGGTATTGTTGGCTTCGTCCAGCATGCGGGCTTTGGACCGTCCGAAGGAGAAGGCGCCGCCTTTTCCACCGCCCTGCATCTGACGCATGAAAAACACCCAGACGCCGATGAGAAGCAGCATCGGGAACCAGGAAATGAATACCTGGGACAGGAAGGATTGTTCTTCGGGTTGCTTGACGTCGAACTTGACGCCATTATTGATCAGATCGCCGATCAGTCCCCGGTCTAGATAAGTGACTGCGGTCTTGATCCGCTTGCCGTCCTGGGTCGTCGCGACGATGGTACGGTCTTCGATGGTTGCTTCCTTGATGCGCTTGGACTTGACTTCGTCCAGGAAGTCCGAATAGGGGACCGAGGTAGCACCGCCGGCCATGGTACGTCCGTCGAACTGCTTGAAGACGGTGAAAAGCACCAAGGCAATGACCACCCAAATGGCGGCTTTTGAAAACATATTGTTCACTAGAACTCCTTAGACGCTGGCGCGTCCGTATTTACATAGCTTGTAAAATTAATTCTACCCGCAATAGTCAGCGGTTGCTAGGTTGCATATGCGGCAAAACCCTTGAAACTCAAGGGTTTGTAAGGTATTTGCGGGTAATCAAGAGGGATTTTTGAGCGTTTTGCCCAACAAAAAGATTTCCGATGACTTATCCCGGCTGGCCTTGGGTTTCTTTGAAGACACTATTTTGAACTCTTCCCGGAATTTTTCGACTAGCTGAGTATAGCCTGAGCCGTTGAAACATTTGACGAGCAAAGCACCTGAAGGTTTCAGGTGAGCCCGCGCAAATTCGAGCGCCAGCTCAATAATGTATTCAACCCGGGCTGCATCCGTCACGGCGACGCCAGACAGGTTCGGCGCCATATCGGAAAGGACCAGGTCCACTTTTCGTCCTTCGAGCACCGCCTCCAGTTGATTCAGGACGGCATCCTCCCGGAAATCCCCTTGGATAAAATGGACATCGGCGATCGGGTCCATCGGCAGCATATCCAACCCAATGATTGTCCCGTGCACCCCGCCGCCTTCCTTGCCGGCCAACTTATTGCGCACATATTGCGACCAGCTTCCCGGCGTACAACCGAGGTCGACGATGACCTGGCCGGGTTTGATCAACCTTTCCGCCTCGTCGATTTCCTTCAGCTTGTAGACCGCGCGCGCACGGTATCCCTCCTTCTGCGCGAGCTTGACATAAGGATCGTTGACATGGTCATGCAACCAGTTTTTATTTAATTTGTTCTTTGCCATTGGCGTAGAATAGACGCTTTCTTTTCATCCGGACGAAGCCAATGCTGGCCGCCATCGTCCGAGACACTTCATAAAAATGTTAAAACTCTCTCCCGCTGAACGCAGCGAACTGCGTTCCGAGGCGCATGCACTGAATCCGGTGGTCATGATCGGCGAAGCCGGCCTGACACCGTCGGTATTAAAAGAAATCGATGCCAGCCTGAATGCGCATGGCTTGATCAAAGTCCGTGTTTTTGGCGATGATCGCGATGCCCGCATCGAAATGTACGAAGCGATTTGCGAGAAACTTGGCGCCGCACCAGTGCAACATATCGGCAAACTGCTGGTGATGTACCGTCCCAAAAAGGAAGAGGTCAAGGAGCGCAACGAGAAACGCGGCAAGGGCTTGCGGGAAGTGACAATCGTCAAGCCCAGCCCCAGCGGAACGAAGAAGCCAACTGTCACAAAAGTCATTCTTAAAGGCAATGAACGGGTGACTGCCGGAGGTAATATCAAACGCGCCAAGCCCCGCCAAACCAGCATCAAGAAGTCATCACTAGGGCGAAGCCGGTAAAGGATGTCCGCTAGCGCATCTATTTTGTCTTGATAACAAGAACGAACCCGAGCACGCATTGCATTAGATAGATTGCGCTGGATATACCGTGCAGCAGCGCGAACCTTGCCCGGGTATCGCCACCCATCGCTTCGCCCGGCAAAACAGACTGGCGCAAATCCGCCATGAACGGCTGAAGACCGAAATAACCGATCAAGGTGCAGGCAAGCATCCCGATCACCAGCATCATCCGCACACGACCGGCACGCCCATCCGTGTCGCCAGCCCCCGCCACTTTGAATAGCAGAAGCAGCGACATCGCGCAGGCCACCGAAAGCCACGCCTCGATCCGGAACAGGCTGCCGGCAATGGTTCCTGCCAGTGTCCTGTCCGTTAGCGTCGCAAAAAGCGTCGGCGCCACCACATAACCGATCGTCCACAAGCTGCCAACCCATAACGTCACGATCAGCCACCGGGCACGTGCTACAAGCATGCCCAATCAGATGTAGAGCACTTCGAGCACTTCGTATTCACGAATGCCGGACGGGGCCTGAACTTCAATGACATCCCCGGCGTATTTGCCGATCAGGGCTCGGGCGATCGGCGAAGTGATCGAAACCTTCTTTTCCTTCAGGTCCGCTTCGTCTTCTCCAACGATCTGGTAGGTCACCTTCTGGCCCGTTTCCAGATCTTCGAGGTGCACGGTCGACGCGAAGACGACGCGCCCTTCGGCATCGAGCATGGCCGGATCAATGATTTGAGCCGCGCTCAGTTTACCTTCCAGATCCGCGATACGCCCTTCAATGAAACTCTGACGCTCCTTCGCTGCGTCATATTCGGCGTTTTCGGACAAGTCTCCCTGCGCCCGCGCCTCGGATATCGCGTTGATCACCGCGGGGCGATCTTTGGTTTTCAAACGGTGCAATTCTGCTTTCAACAGCTCTGCGCCATGCTTCGTAATAGGAACTGTACCCATGATTTTTATCGGCAAAATGAAAACCACAGAGGCCACAAGACGGCGCCGGAATCGGCGCCCCGTGTGACCTCTGTGGCTGTTGGTTGACTGTCGGCTTAGTTTAAGGTGTTATGCAGGCCTTGTAAATCATAGACATGCAGCTCATCAAGATGACGCATGCCTTCGACCGCCGCTTCGGCTCCCGCGATCGTCGTATAAGTCACTGCGCGAGCCGCCAGAGCCGACGTACGGATGGCGCGGGAATCCGCAATCGCCGATCGCTTTTCCTCCACGGTATTGATGACGAGGGCGACTTCGTTGTTCTTGATCATGTCCACGACATGTGGCCGGCCTTCCGCAACCTTGTTGACCGTCGCAACCGGAATCCCGGCCGCGCTGATCGCCGCGGCAGTTCCCTTGGTCGCCACGACGGAGAAGCCAATCTCCACCAGATCCCTTGCCACCTGCACCGCTCTCGGCTTGTCGCTGTTCTTCACACTCAGAAACACTTTGCCGGATTTCGGCAATTTGACGCCGGCGCCCAGTTGGGACTTCACGAACGCTTCACCGAAGGTTTTACCTACGCCCATGACTTCGCCGGTTGATTTCATCTCCGGACCGAGAATCGTGTCGACTCCCGGAAATTTGACGAATGGGAAAACCGCTTCCTTGACGCTGTAATAGGACGGGACGACTTCGTTCTTGATGCCCTGGGAGTCAAGCGATTGACCGACCATGCAACGGGCGGCAATCTTTGCAAGCTGCAAACCGGTCGCCTTGGACACGTAAGGCACGGTGCGAGAGGCGCGCGGATTCACTTCCAGCACGAAGACCACGTCCTGTTTGACACCGTCGATTTCCTGCTGCTGAATCGCAAACTGCACGTTCATCAGGCCAATGACATTCAAGCCCTTTGCCATCAGTGCGGTCTGGCGTTTCAGTTCGTCGATGGTTTCCTTGGACAGCGAATATGGCGGCAGCGAACAGGCCGAATCGCCCGAGTGAACGCCAGCCTGCTCGATATGCTCCATCACGCCGCCGATGAAGGTGCGCTGGCCATCAGACAGGCAGTCGACGTCGACTTCGATCGCATCATTCAGGAAACGATCGAGCAGCACCGGCGAATCGTTGGAGACCTTCACCGCTTCACGCATATAGCGCTCGAGGTCGCGCTGCTCATGCACGATTTCCATCGCACGTCCGCCCAACACGTAGGATGGCCTCACAACCAGCGGATAACCGATTTCCTGGGCGAGACGCAGTGCGTCTTCCTCGGTGCGCGCGGTGCGGTTCGGCGGCTGACGCAGACCGAGTTCATGCAGCAGCTTCTGGAATCGCTCGCGGTCTTCCGCCGCGTCGATCATGTCCGGTGACGTTCCGACGATAGGCACGCCGTTGGCTTCCAGGTCGAGAGCCAGCTTCAGCGGCGTCTGCCCGCCATACTGAACGATCACGCCGACCGGCTTTTCCTTGTCCACGATTTCAAGCACATCTTCCAGTGTCACCGGCTCGAAATAGAGCCGGTCGGATGTGTCGTAATCCGTCGAGACCGTCTCGGGATTGCAGTTGACCATGATGGTTTCGTAGCCGTCTTCACGCATGGCCAGTGCGGCATGCACACAGCAATAGTCGAACTCGATACCCTGGCCGATGCGGTTCGGACCGCCACCCAACACCATGATCTTCTTGCGGTCGCTCGGCTGGGATTCACATTCCTCGTCGTATGTCGAGTACATGTATGCGGTACGGGTTGCAAACTCAGCGGCGCATGTATCGACACGCTTGTAGACCGGACGCACATTCAGCTCACGGCGTTTTTCACGTACCGCCTTGTCAGTCGTTTTCAACAACTTGGCGAGCCTGCGGTCGGCGAAGCCCTTTTGCTTCAGGCGGAAAAGCGTGTCGCGGTCGATCGAATCCAGCGTCTGCTTCTCGAGCCACAGTTCGATATCGACGATCTCCTTGATCTGAACGAGGAACCAGGGATCGATGTGGGTCAGCTGGTGAACCTCCTCCATGGAGAAACCCTGTGCGAATGCATCACCTACGTACCAGATGCGCTCTGGTCCCGGCTCGCCCAGTTCTTCCTCGATCGTCTCCCTGTCGGTCGTCTTTTCATTCATGCCGTCGACACCGACTTCCAGGCCGCGCAGCGCTTTCTGGAATGATTCCTGGAAAGTGCGCCCCATGGCCATCACTTCACCGACCGATTTCATCTGGGTCGTGAGGTGACTGTCCGCGGCAGGAAATTTTTCGAAAGCGAAGCGTGGAATCTTGGTGACGACGTAATCGATGCTCGGTTCGAACGAGGCCGGTGTCGCACCGCCCGTAATCTCATTGCGCAGTTCATCGAGCGTGAACCCGACTGCGAGCTTGGCGGCCACCTTGGCGATCGGGAACCCGGTCGCCTTCGATGCAAGCGCGGAGGATCGCGATACGCGAGGATTCATTTCAATCACGATCATGCGGCCATCCTCCGGATTCACCGCGAACTGCACATTGGAACCGCCGGTATCGACACCGATCTCGCGAAGCACCGCGAGCGATGCGTTACGCATGATCTGGTATTCCTTGTCGGTCAGCGTCTGTGCCGGTGCGACGGTGATGGAGTCGCCGGTGTGCACGCCCATCGGATCGAGATTCTCGATCGAGCACACGATGATGCAGTTATCCTTCTTGTCACGGACAACCTCCATCTCGAACTCTTTCCAGCCGATCAGCGATTCCTCGATCAGCAACTCCGAAGTCGGCGATGCTTCCAGTCCGCGCTTGCAGATGGTTTCAAATTCTTCCGCGTTGTAGGCAATGCCGCCGCCGGTGCCGCCCATGGTGAACGACGGACGGATGATGACCGGGAAGCCGAGGTCCTTCTGCACCGCCCACGATTCTTCCATCGAGTGCGAAACACCCGAGCGCGCGGAACCGAGGCCGATCTTCGTCATCGCCTCCTTGAACTTGGAACGGTCTTCCGCCTTGTCGATGGCTTCCGGCGATGCGCCGATCAGCTCACAACCGTATTGCTTGAGCACGCCGTGATTGTGCAGGTCGAGCGCGCAGTTCAATGCGGTCTGACCGCCCATCGTCGGCAGGATCGCATCCGGGCGTTCCTTGGCGAGGATCCGTTCGACCGCCTGCCAGGTGATCGGCTCGATGTAGGTAACATCGGCCATCTCCGGATCGGTCATGATGGTGGCCGGGTTGCTGTTGATCAGGATGACGCGATAGCCTTCCTGTCGCAGCGCCTTGCATGCCTGTGCGCCTGAATAATCGAACTCGGCGGCCTGGCCGATGATGATGGGGCCGGCGCCGATAATCAGGATGCTTTTTATGTCTGTGCGCTTAGGCATTTTTCTGTTTCTCCGTCGCCGCCTTGTGGGTTGCGTTTTGCATGAGTGTTATAAAGCGATCAAACAGGGGAGCGACATCCATTGGTCCCGGCGACGCTTCCGGATGGCCCTGGAAGCAGAATGCAGGCTTGTCGGTGCGCTCGAATCCTTGCAGCGATCCATCGAATAGCGAAACATGCGTCACGCGGCAGTTCGCAGGCAGAGATGCTTCGTCCACGGCAAAGCCATGGTTCTGCGACGTGATCATCACCTGTTTGGACTGAACGTCCTGCACCGGATGGTTGGCGCCGTGGTGGCCGAATTTCATCTTGAGCGTTTTGGCGCCGGATGCCAGCGCCATGATCTGGTGACCGAGGCAGATGCCGAAGGTGGGAATGCCACGCTCGATCAGTTCTTTCGATGCCGCGATGGCGTAGTCGCAAGGCTCCGGGTCGCCGGGACCGTTGGCGAGAAAGATGCCGTCCGGCTTCAATGCCAGCGCATCCGCAGCAGTGGACTGCGCGGGCAGCACCGTGATCTTGCAGCCGCGTTCGGCGAGCATGCGCAGGATGTTGCGCTTGATGCCATAGTCAAATGCGACGACATGAAATTTGGGCTTGCTTTGCTGACCGAAGCCTGTGCCGAGCTTCCATTCGGATTCAGTCCAGACATACGGCGTCTTGGTCGATACCACCTTGGCCAGGTCCATGCCGGCAAGTCCGGGGAACGATTTTGCCAGGGCGAGCGCTTTTTCGACGTCGGCCTCGCCTGCGAGAATGGCGCCATTCTGGGCGCCCTTTTCACGCAGGATGCGTGTCAGCTTTCGGGTGTCGATGCCTGCAATGCCGACAACCTTTTCGGCCTTCAGGTAATCGGACAACGTCTGCTTCGACCGGAAATTCGATGTCGTCAGCGGCAGGTCCTTGATGATGAGGCCGGCGGCATGAATACGGTCGGCCTCGGCATCTTCGTCATTGACGCCGACATTACCGATGTGCGGATAGGTGAGTGTGACGATCTGACGGCTGTAGCTTGGGTCGGTCAGGATTTCCTGGTAACCGGTCATGGCGGTATTAAACACCACCTCACCGATCGTATGGCCGGGTGCGCCGATTGAAAATCCCTGGAAAATCGACCCGTCTGCGAGCGCAAGAATGGCCGGAACTGTGTGGCCAGGAAAAAAGGGCAGCAAGGGTAACTCCTGATGTGGTTACCGCCGCTGCGCCGCGCCAGAACGAACGTCAACCAACGGGCTTGCGCCTTGCTGTGGTGAGTCTTTATGGGACGAGATGGAAGGGGTATGCGCTACGGCGGACTAAATTAGTTAAACCACGAGAGTATAGCCGAGAACAGACTTCGCGGCAATCCTGCCAACAGGTTTGCCGCGTTGCGAAGCCGCCGTTGCAGCGGCCTGATTCAGCCGTTTAATTGCTCAAAGCGGCAATGCCGGCTTTCGCGATCTGTACATCTTCCGAAGATTTCACTCCTGAAACGCCAACCGCGCCGAGACATTGGCCATTGATCATGATCGGCACGCCGCCTTCTAGCATGCCTTCAAGCCGCGGCGCGGTGATGAACGAGAAGCGACCGGTATTGATCATGTCTTCGTATATCTTGGTTTCGCGCCGTCCCAGGGCCGCCGTTCTCGCCTTGGCCGGTGCGATATCCGCGGAAATGGGTGCTGCGCCGTCGAGGCGTTGCAACCAGAGTAAATTCCCGCCATCGTCCACCACGGATATGGTTACCGCCCAGTTATTGGCCTTGGCTTCCGCTTCGGATGCGGCGGCGATTTTCTTGACGTCGTCGAGACTGAGGATTTGTTTGGATTGCATGCGATTTCCTTGTAAAGAAGGCTGGATTGTACGACAGCGGGGTATGCCGTGCATCTAGCCTTTCTTCAACACCAGGTCGACCAAAGGCTGCAGTTCCGCCGACAGGGTGCCGATGTACGGCAGCACCTTGTCGCGCTTGCCCTCCTTGATCCATTGCAATAATGTCGCAAGATCTGGTGTGGCGGGCGAGCCAACCGCCGGGGAAGAAACATTCTCAGCCGGCGACTGATAGGTATTGTTCAGTAACGCGGCCTCCTCATCTTTACCCACTACCCCGGTTACCGCATGCGCCATACCCATCGCGGCCCTGCGCCTGGCAGTATCGAGGAGAAAGTCGACCGCCACGCCGGCATCGCCCTCGTGTTCCGCCAGCGTACCCACGCCGCAACTGGCGATCAATGCCATCGGGCTGTCCTTGACCATATTGGCATTGGCAATTGCGCGACACACCCGCTCGGCAAACAGATGCGCGGAATCAAAATTGATACTGCCGGTAATCAGGGTGAATTCAGCCTGATCGGTTCTCGCCACGCGATCGCTTTCGCGCACGGTCCGCTGCAAAACATGCCCGATCGCATCGATGACGCTATGCGGTGGTATCGTTGCGGCGCCCTCCAGGTTGCTGTGCTTGAAACCAACCCTCACATTCAAGATTACGAAGTTCTTGCCATTCTTGACAGCGGTTTCCAGCATCCCACCGGCTTGCAACAGGACGGCGTCGATCGACGATACAGGCAATGCACCATCGGCGGCATTTATGCGTGCAAGCGACTCCAGGCTGCGTTCAAAATCATGCTGGGTATTGACGAGCTTGGACAGAATGTCGAGGCGGGACAGCAATTGCGCAGTGCCGATGCCCTTGGTGATCAGGTCGGTCGCACCGGCTGCTTTCGCACGCTCGCGCTCCTCCCGCTCATCGCTCCCGGATACCACCACGACGGGGATGGTCCTGATGCGGCTGATCTTGGAATTGCGGATTCGTTGCAGAAGGCCGTAGCCGTCGAGCTTGGGCATCGTTAAATCAGTGATGACGACACGGATGCTGGGGTCGATCAGGAGCGTTTCCCACGCCTGTTCGCCGTCGAGCGCTTCCCGGAAGTCGAACATTCCCTCGATATGCTTTATTAATGTAGCGCGGACGATGCGCGAGTCGTCTGCAATCAGCACACGCGGCTTGCCCGGTAAATCTGTCGACGAAAGCATTGTCATTCCAAGGGAGGAAAATGTAATTTTGTTTCCAGCAAGCATACCCGTACGCAATAGATTTTGACAGCTTTACTCGATTGACTTACATTGCAAACGTTACACTGCATCAACAGTTCAAAAATGACAATAATCCGCCCTTCCTTCCTGCCGGTACGTTTGCTGCATGCCTGCGCCATTTCTTCCGTGCTACTCGCCCCGGTGGCGGCGAACGCCGTGGAATACGATGCAGAAGAACTTGGCGCGATCGCCATGGCCAAGCTTCACGATTTTAAAAACCGGGCATCGGAATTAACGATGCATGCGATGGGACTGATCGGGATTCGGTACAGATACGGCGGCAATGCGCCGGAAAGCGGACTCGATTGCAGCGGACTCGTACGGTACGTATTCAGGGAAGTATGGGGAACGCAACTGCCTCGCACATCCGAGGAGATCAGCCGGGTCGGACAGCATATCGACAAGCAGGACCTGCAACCGGGAGACCTGGTGTTCTACAACACGCTCAAGCGTGGTTTCTCCCATGTCGGAATTTATCTCGGTGACAACAAGTTTCTGCATGCACCATCGAGCGGTGGCAAGGTACGCGTCGAGAACATGGAAGTCGGCTACTGGAAAAAACGATTCGACGGCGCACGCCGCATCCTTCGCCCGGAAGAAAAATAGCCTGTGAGGCGCTGTACTTGCAGCGCATTCCTGCCCTCCTCCCGCTTACTGCTCACGCATCTTACTGCTCGCGTTTTGCCTTCAACTTGCGCTGCAGGTCGGTCATCAGCGCGGACGCAGCCTGTTCGCCAGCCAGAATCGCCAGGTTCCGGCCTTGAAAATCATTGCTCTTCATGCCATTCAGCTTGGGCTGGATGACGATATCGGCGTCTTTGAGTTCGTACTGATTGATGCTTTGGCCCATGATGGCGAAGGTTTGCAATAAGACATCAAGGGTGTTCGCAGACGGTTGACCGCCTGGCTGTGCCGATATGTTGACCGCGATGACAAAATCGGCGCCCATCTGGCGCGCGAAACGGACCGGCACCGGCGAGACCAATCCGCCGTCGACATAGAGGTTGTCACCGATTTTCACCGGCTGGAAAACACCAGGCACCGCCGACGAAGCACGAACCGCCGCCCCGGTGTTGCCGCGCTGGAAGAGAATCGGTTGGCCGGTCTGGAGATCGGTAGCGACGGCCCCGAACGGCATCCTCAGCTTGTCGAGAGGGACATTGCCTACCATCCGGTTGACATATGCCTGAAGCGCCTCGCCTTTCAATACCCCGGTTGCCGTCGCGAACAACGGGACAGACCAATCGGAAATCGCCGCCTCATCGATCTCAAGAGCCATCTTGTGCAGCGCAAAGCCGTTGTTGCCGGCAGCGTATAGCGCTCCCACCAGGCTCCCGGCACTTGTGCCGACGACGATATCCGGGATGATGCCTTGGGACTCCAGCGCCTTGATTACACCGATATGGGCAAAGCCACGTGCCGCTCCGCCGCCGAGAGCCAACCCGATTTTTACCGGGCGCGGCAGAGCCGGTTGAGCCGTCGGTACGGTTGGCACCGCGGGTTTACCCGCACAACCGGCCAGCACGGAAAGCAACATAAAAAGACCGGGAATCAATGATCGAACGGCGGGCATAGAGACTTTCACAAGACAAACCTTGCAGAATTTAAACTGCGGGACGCTGGGGCGGAAGAGGAAGCCGGAATTTTACTCGAAGGCAGCAATATCGAACGTCAATGAGAATGATTTAGATTTACAAACACGCTATACTTGCATGATTGAAAATCATTCTCACCAAGGAGCCATATGAAGCCAATAAATTTCAAGATGCTGGGCATGGCGTTCGCCGTGGCCGCCGCGTCTTCCGTGCATGCCCAGGAAAATGTTCTCAACCTGTATTCATCACGTCATTACCAGACCGACGAGCAGCTCTATTCCAACTTCACCAAGAAAACCGGGATCAAGATCAATCGCATCGAGGCAGAAGACAATCCGCTGCTGGAGCGCCTGCGCAATGAAGGCAAGAACAGCCCGGCTGATGTGATCCTGATGGTGGATGCCGCCCGTTTGTGGCGTGCCCAGATCGAAGGGATGTTCCAGCCGGTCAAGTCGAAGGTGCTCGACAGCCGTATTCCGGACAACCTGCGTGGCAAGGACGATGGCAAGGGCGCTGAATGGTACGGCTTCTCCACCCGCGGTCGCGCGATCGTCTACAACAAGGAAACCGTGAAGCCGGAAGATGTACCGACTTACGAGTCGCTGGCCGACCCGAAAAACAAGGGCAAGGTATGCACCCGGTCGGGCTCGCATCCGTACATGCTGTCGCTGATCGGTTCCCTGATCGAGCATAACGGCGAGGCGGCGACGGAAAAATGGGCGCAAGGCATGGTTACCAACTTTGCCCGCCCTCCCCGTGGCGGCGACACCGATCAGATCAAGGGCGTCGCTTCCGGCGAATGCGGCGTTGCGCTCACAAACACCTATTACTACGTCCGGCTGCTGCGTTCGAACAAACCGGAAGACAAGGCATTGATCAGCAAGGTCGGTTTCATCTGGCCAAATCAGAAAACGACGGGCGCGCACATGAACATCTCCGGCGGCGGTGTCGCGAAAAACGCGCCGCATCGCGAGGCAGCGGTCAAATTCTTGGAATACCTGGCCAGCGATGAAGCGCAAGGCTATTTCGCGAACGGCAACAACGAATGGCCAGTCGTGAAGAGTGCGACAGCCACCAATCCGGAACTGGAATCGCTCGGCAAGTTCAAGGCCGAGAATGTATCGATTGCAACGATCGGGAAGAATCAGATCGCGGCACAGCGGATTCTGGACCGCGTCGGCTACAAGTAATCAAGACGTGACGATCAGCCGGGAGTGCTGCGCTCCCGGCGTTTCCGGATTCAGCAGACGGACTCCTTCGGAAAGCTGACAGTAAAGGTACTGCCCTTCTCCGGCTGCGAGTCGATGGCTAGTACGGCATTATGGCGTATCAGCACATGCTTGACGATCGCCAGACCCAATCCTGTTCCCTGCGTCTCCCGCGAACGGCTTTTGTCGACCCGGTAAAAGCGCTCCGTCAGCCGGGAAATATGCTCCTGCCGGATACCAATACCGGTATCACGCACTACCAGTTGCGGGCCGGATGCGGTGTCCCGCCAGACAATGTCGATACTTCCATCCGCAGGCGTATAGCGAACCGCATTCGACACAAGGTTGCCGAAAGCGCTTCGAAGCTCCTCGGTGCTGCCCCTGATATCCGGACCATCCACGGCGAGGCTGATCTGGTGCTTGCCGCCCGAGAGAGCCATGCCCTCCTGATGCACCTGCTCCAGCAGGGCGGCGATGCCCACGCGCTCCGGCCGCAGCGGATATTCGATCGATTCCAGCCGGGTCAGTGCCAGCATGTCTTCCACCAGATTCTGCATGCGCTGCCCCTGCTCGGCCATCAGCTTCAGATGGGCCATTCGTGTCTGCGTATCGAGGTTCGGCTGGCTCGCCGCAATCTCCAGAAAACCGTTGATGACGGTCAGCGGCGTGCGCAATTCATGTGATGCATTGGCAATGAAATCGCGCCGCATCATTTCGATGCGCTGCGACTCGGTGGCGTCGTGGGTAACCAGGATCTGGCGCCGGTTCTCGAACGGGATGATATGGACAATCAGTTTTCGCTCACGGAAGCTCAAGGTCAGCGGCTGGTCGTAGCGGCCGAGGATGATGTAGTCCATGAATTCCGGACTGCGGACAAGGTTGGTGACACGTCTGCCCTTGTCGCGGTCGAGGTGAAGCCCGAGGTGCTTTTCCACCGCAGGGTTGCACCACTCAAGGAACAGCACGTCGTCCATGATGACCACGCCATCGGGCAGGAGACTCATCGCCTGCCGAAAGCGGGCCAGCCATTCCGTCAGTTCAGCCTGATTTTTTTCATCGCCGCGGCGCAGCTTGTACAGGCGGGAAAATATATCCGTCCAGGCGCCCCAGCCGTCAGGAAGTTTCGCGCTATTGGGATTGTCCAGCCAGTCCGCCAGCCGGTAGAGATAATGCAGTTGCACGCAAAGCAGGACACACATGCCCGCCATTCCGCACAGCAGCCCGAACACCGGGCCGAAAAAATACCAAAGGACACCGGCACCGAGCAGAATGAAGGACAGACGAAGGACGGCCGGAATCCAGAACAGCAGATGGGGATTCATAAAAAAGCGGAATTATTTTTCGGACAGCATGTAGCCTACACTACGAACGGTCTTGATGAGCGATTCCGCTTCTTTCAATGCTTTCCGCAGGCGCAGCACATGGACGTCGACGGTGCGTTCTTCGATCACCACATGATCGCCCCATACTTTGTCGAGCAACTGGCTGCGGGAGAACACCCGCTCGGGGTGGGCGAGGAAAAACTTGAGCAGCTTGAACTCGGCGTGGCCGATGTCGATTTTCTGTTCGTTCAGCATGACGCTGCAACTGATCGGATCAAGCGTCACCGGTCCGGCTGTCATCATGCTTTGCGCATGTTCAGGCGACTTGCGGCGCAGCAGCGCCTTTACTCGAGCAGTCAATTCACGCGGCGAAAACGGCTTGGTGATGTAGTCGTCGGCGCCGTTGTCGAGGCCGGCAATCTTGTCCTCCTCCATGCTCTTCGCTGTCAGCATGATGATCGGCAACTCATTCAGCTGGCGATCAGTGCGGATGCGGGACAACAGCCGGATGCCGGTCTGGTCAGGCAGCATCCAGTCCAGGAGGATCAGGTGCGGGGTACGGCGCTGGATAAACTCCCATGCCTCGGCCGCGGTATTCACAGCAAACGTATTCCAGCCGGCTTCCTTCAGGGTGTACGTCACCAGTTCGACGATCGACGGTTCATCCTCGACGATCAGGATCGTAGTCTTTTCAACGGCCATGGTCAGACAGCGCTATCCAGCTTGGTATGCACATAATCGGTATGGCGGATATCCTTGCCTTCCACCACGTAGATGACATATTCCGCGATGTTCTTCGCATGGTCGCCGATACGCTCAATCGCCTTCGCCACCCACAGCGTGTCGAGTGCGGCGGAGATGGTGCGCGGATCTTCCATCATGAAGGTGATCATGGTGCGGATGATCGAGCGGAACTCATGATCAACCACTGCATCCTGGGCAATCAGGCGCGCCGCCTGTTTTTCATCAAGGCGTGCGAACGCGTCCAGCGCATCGTGCAGCAGTTCAGCGGCACTATTGGCAATCACGCGAATCGATTCATAATGATTAAGGGCGCCGACAGGGCCTCGCTCATGCAGGTTTTTTGCTGTGCGGGCGATCTTGGTCGCCTCGTCGCCGATGCGCTCGAGGTCGGTGATGACCTTGATGGTGGCCATCACTGTCCTCAGGTCGTTCGCCGCTGGCTGGCGCTTCACGATCAGGTGGCTGCAGGTATCGTCGAGCGTCACTTCCAGCCGGTTGACGTTTTCATCGGCCTTGATGACCTGTTCGGCATGCTCGACATTTCCGGACCGGAAGCAGGATACCGCATCGTTGAACTGGCTTTCGACCAGTCCGCCCATCAGCAAGACCTTGGAGCGAATCGCTTCAAGGTCCATATCATATTGTTTTGAGGAATGGTCGCCCGGCATCAGGTTCTCCTTTGATTATTACGCGAAAACGGCTGCACTTATCCGAAGCGGCCGGTAATGTAATCCTGCGTTTCCTTCTTGGCAGGGTTCATGAAGATCTGATCAGTCTCGCCGAACTCCACCAGTTCACCCAGATACATGTACGCCGTATAGTCGGAACAGCGGGCCGCCTGCTGCATGTTATGGGTCACGATCGTGATCGTGTAATCCTGCTTCAGTTCGGTGATCAGCTCTTCAATTTTTGCGGTGGAGATCGGATCCAGCGCGGAGGTCGGCTCGTCCAGCAACAGTACATCCGGCTTGACGGCCACGCTGCGCGCGATGCACAGTCGCTGCTGCTGCCCGCCCGACAGCGACAGGCCGCTCTTCTGCAGTTTGTCCTTCACCTCGCCCCACAGAGCCGCCTTTTTCAGCGCCCATTCGACGCGCTCATCCATTTCGCCCTTGTTCAGGTTTTCGTACAGGCGGACGCCGAATGCAATATTTTCATATACGGACATCGGGAATGGCGTCGGCTTCTGGAAGACCATGCCAACCTTGGCGCGCAGCATGTTCACATCCTGCCCCGGCTCCAGGATATTGCGGCCGTGGTATATGATCCTGCCCTCGGCGCGCTGGCCTGGATACAGGTCGTACATGCGATTGAGCGTCCGCAGCAAGGTCGACTTGCCGCAGCCCGACGGGCCGATGAAGGCCGTCACCTTTTTCTCGTTGATATTCAGGTTAATGTTTTTCAATCCCTGAAAACTGCCGTAGAAAAAATTCAGGCCGGATATCTCGAAGGTCGCTTTTTCAACCAGCGGTGAAGCAATAGTATTCATAATTTAGCTCGGAATTTTTTGACTGAACAAGGTGCGCGACAGGATGTTCAGACCCAGCACACTGAAGGTGATCAGCAGCGCGCCGCCCCAGGCGAGCGAACGCCAGTTGTCGTACGGGCTCATCGCGAATTGATAAATCACGACCGGCAGATTGGCGAGCGGCTTGTTCATGTCGGCGCTGAAGAACTGGTTGTTGAGTGCCGTGAACAGCAGGGGCGCGGTTTCACCGGATATACGTGCCACTGCGAGCAGCACACCGGTCACGACGCCTGCCTTGACCGCGCGCAGCCTTACCATCATCGCCACCTTCCAGCGTGGTGCGCCGAGTGAAAATGCCGCTTCGCGCAGGCTGCTGGGCACCAGTTTCAACATATTGTCGGTGGTGCGTACAACGACGGGTATCGCGATCAGCGAAATGGCGAAGGAGCCGGCCCAGCCCGAAAAATGCTTGACGTTGGCAACGTAGATAGCATAGACGAACAGGCCGATGACGATCGACGGCGCCGACAGCATGATATCGGTGATGAAACGGGTGAACTGGGCCAGCCAGCTTTCCTCGCCATATTCCGCCAGGTAGATCCCGGCGAGAATGCCGATCGGCGTGCTGACAAGGGTCGCCGCGCCAACCATCAGCAGGCTGCCCACGATTGCGTTCATCAGACCGCCGCCCTCATTGCCTGGTGCCGGCGTGGTCTCGGTGAACAAGCTAAGGCTTAAGGCGCCGAAACCTTTCGACAGGAGCGTAAAAAGAATCCAGGCCAGGAAAAACAGGCCGACCGCCATGGCGAAGAAGGACAATGCAATGCCGACGCGGTGCGTCCACAGGCGCTTGCGATATACAGGGTTCATTACGGAGTTCATTATTTCGTCCCCTCGTTGCGAGACATTCCCATCAACATGAGTTTTGCTGCCGACAGCACCAGGAAGGTGATCAGGAACAGAATCAGGCCAAGTGCGAACAGCGACGATACATGCAGCGTCGATTCGGCCTCGGCGAATTCGTTGGCCAGCGTCGATGCGATGCTGTTACCGGGCGCGAAAAGTGACCATGAAAGCTTGTGTGCATTGCCGATCACGAAGGTGACCGCCATGGTTTCGCCGAATGCGCGCCCAAGGCCCAGCATCACGCCGCCGACCACGCCGTTGCGGGTGTACGGCAGCACGATCTTGCGTACCACTTCCCACTTCGTGCATCCCAGGCCGTAGGCCGACTCTTTCAAAACAGGCGGCACGATCTCGAAGACATCGCGCATCACGGATGCAATGAAGGGGATGATCATGACCGCAAGGATGATGCCGGCCGTCATGATGCCGATTCCCATCATCGGCCCTTTGAACAGATAACCGACGAACGGCAGCTGCCCGATCGTCGTGTTGAGAAGCGGTTGAATATAGTCGCCGAAGAGCGGCGCAAAGATGAACAGCCCCCACATGCCGTAAATGATGCTGGGGACGCCGGCGAGCAATTCAACAGCCGTGCCAAGCGGGCGCTTTAACGAGGCCGGGCATATTTCGGTAAGAAAAAGTGCGATTCCGAAACTGATCGGAAACGCAATAATTAATGCGATGAAGGAACTGGCGAGTGTGCCGACGATGGCAATCAGTGCGCCATACTGGTCGTTCACCGGGTCCCATTCGATAGTGGTGATGAATGCGGGACCGAATTCCTTGAATGCCGGCCAGGCACCGATAATCAACGAGATGATGATGCCGACCAGCACCAGCAGCACGCTGAGCGCGAAAGCGAGTGTTATTTTGTGGAACAGGAAGTCCTGTATCCGCTGCTTGCGCATTGTGGAAACCAATGCCTTGTGAGCCACCTCCGCATCCCGAACCTTGGCGTCCGAATCAAGAATGGGTGGGGAAATTGAAGAGATATTTGCACTCATAGTTCAGGTTCCCAATAACAATGCGTGGGCGCGCTTCGCGATAAAGCAGCAACCCACGCCTGCGAACACATCAGGCTTTAGCAGCCGATTTCAGCCGATTACAGCTGATCACCAGACGGCCTTGCCGGATCCATCCTTCAACTGCGTCTTCCATGCATCCTGCACCAGCTTGACCACAGGTGCCGGCATGGCGACGTAGTCCAACTCGGTCGCCATATTACCGCCGTTTTTGAACGACCACTCGAAGAACTTCAGCACTTCCTTGGCCTTCGCGGAGTCCGCCTGGGTCTTGTGCATCAGGATGAAGGAGGCACCTGTCATAGGCCAGCTCATTTTGCCTGCCTGGTCGGTCAGCAATACGCCCATGCCCGGAGTCTTGGTCCAGTCGGCGCCTGCGGCGGCGGCCTTGAACGTCTCGTCGTCCGGCTGAACGAACTGACCATCACGGTTCTGCATCTGGGTATGGCTCATCTTGTTGCGTTTCGCATAGGCGTACTCGACGTAGCCAATCGAATTCTTGATACGCTGCACGTTTGCGGCAACACCTTCATTGCCCTTGCCGCCCACGCCAGTCGGCCATTTCACTGCAGTCCCCACGCCAACGGTCGATTTGAACTCCGGGTTCACCTTCGACAGGTAATCCGCGAAGATGAAGGTCGTACCGGAGCCGTCGGAACGGTGCACAACGGTGATGTCGTCGCCCGGCAATTTGACGCCTTGATTGAGCGCCGCAATTTCCGGCGCGTTCCACTTCGTGATCTTGCCAAGGAAAATATCGCCAAGAACCTTGCCGTTGAGCTTCATCTGGCCCGGGGTAACGCCCTCAAGGTTCACGATCGGAACAACGCCGCCCATGATTGCGGGGAACTGGATCAGCCCGCTGGATTCAAGTTCTTCCGGCTTCAAAGGCATGTCCGAAGCGCCAAAATCAACGGTTTTCGCCTTGATCTGCTTGATGCCGCCGCCGGAACCGATCGACTGATAATTCAGGCCGTTTCCAGTCGCCTTTTTGTACTCTTCCGCCCATTTTGCATAGATCGGATATGGAAAAGTTGCGCCTGCGCCAGTGATGTCGGCCGCAATCGCGGATGTGAAAGTGAATGCGGCGCCCAATGCGAGGGCAGCCGATCCAAGGAATTTATTCAGTCGCATAATTGCTCCTAGGGTTTGTCAAATTGAGACAGACCGAACTCTAACCACTATTTGTGACATGTATATGACAGGGACGGAATTCCATGTCATAAATTGCCGAGAATATAAAATTCATGTCATCAAGTTGTCATATCGCCCCCCTACACTCCGGCTAGCGTGATCATCGGAAGCCGCTACAAATATGGATAAGAAGACGAAGTTGCAGAAAAGCGCAGTGGACGATTTGTTGCAGGGACAGATCTACCTGAACCGGGAATTGTCCCAACTCGCATTTAACCGCCGCGTACTTGCAC
>NZ_DAIUCO010000036.1:0-27578 GCF_036846085.1 Noviherbaspirillum sp.
ACTGCAGCGGCCGAAGCGATTCTTCGGCGCGGCACGCAACGTCGAAGAAGGCGGCTCGCTGACCATCATCGCCACCGCGCTGATCGACACCGGCAGCCGCATGGACGACGTGATCTACGAGGAATTCAAGGGCACCGGCAACATGGAAGTCCACCTCGAACGCCGGTTGGCCGAGAAACGCGTTTATCCGGCGATCAACCTGAACAAATCCGGTACCCGCCGCGAGGAGTTGCTCATCAAGCCGGATCAGTTGCAGAAGATCTGGGTATTGCGCAAGTTGCTCTATGGCATGGACGAGATCGAGGCGATGGAATTCATCCTCGACAAGATGAAATCGACCAAGAACAACGCAGAGTTTTTTGACATGATGCGACGCGGCGGAAGCTGATCGTTTCCTTATTCAATAGACTCGGAAAAGGCGTATGCGATGCATGCGCCTTTTTTCTTGAGAGGGCCTTGCTGGGCAGGGCCATTGCGTTGCAGCGAATGACGGCAGGATAGAGAAGAACACGGCAGGAAAATTTTTGGCGCGCAGGCGGAATGCCACACAGGAAAGTTTCGCAAACCTCTGATTCCATTATATAATCGCCGACTTTCCCCACCAGGCAAGTGACCGGCAATCGGGTCAAGAAGCAGTACGACCGACGAAGTGCCGATTGGCTACCTAACCATGACGAGGCAATTATGAAAGAAGGCGCACACCCGAATTATCGTGAAGTCGTATTCCAGGACATGTCCAACGATTTCAAATTCATCACCCGTTCCACGATCCAGACTCGTGAGACCATCAACTTCGAAGGCAAGGATTATCCGCTGGTCAAGCTGGAAGTGACCGCAGAATCCCACCCCTTCTATACCGGCAAGCACAAGATCGTCGACACCGCCGGCCGCGTGGAGAAATTCCGCCAGAAGTTTGGTACCCGTGGTTCGAAAACATCTGCAGCAGGCTAAGCCGGCGCTTTGTTTCGAAAAGGCAGCTACGGCTGCCTTTTTTGTTTGCGCAACGGAAAGTATCGGGCGCCGGCCAGGCTAAAGGAGGCCGGCACACCCTGCCGGTGTTTTCCGGCACAATAACGCCGACCCGAATAAGAACAATCCAACACGTCTCCATGAAGCCAGTACGTCTCCCCGCATCCGCCACCAATGCGCTTCCTCGCTGGGGATTGTTCGCCCTGTGCCTGATCTACATCCTGTCCGGGCTGTTTGGCCGTGATCCGTGGAAGACGGACGATGCTGCGGGTTTCGGTGTCATGTGGACAATGGCAAACGGTGGATTGGACGACTGGCTGTGGCCGCATATCGTCGGTTTGCCGATGGCGGACGAGGGCCCGCTTGCGTACTGGATCGGCGCCGTATGCATCAAGCTGTTCGGATGGCTGCTCGGCGACGCACTGGCCGCCCGCATCGCCACGGCCGGATTCTTCCTGCTTGGCTCGCTGAGCGTCTGGTACGCGACCTATCAGCTCGGCCGTCGCCCGGAAGCGCAGCCGCTCAGGCTTGCGTTCGGTGGCCAGCCGGAACCACGCGACTTCGGACGAACGCTGGCCGACGGCGCGTTGCTGATATTCCTTGGGTGCCTCGGCCTGTTGCTGCACAGCCATTACACCAGCGCCAAGGCGCTGCATGTCTCGCTCGTCGCGCTTGCCCTCTATGCGGCGGTACGCCTGTTCGAGAAGGAAACCCTTCGCGCTGCCGCCGGCTTTGGTGCGGTATTGGGATTGCTGGTCCTGACGCGTGGCTGGGTGGTCCCCACGGCCTTATGGCTTGCCATTGCGGTGCTGGCCGGCCTGCGCAGCAAGGCCCTGATGGCCAGGACCGCCGTTGTCAGTCTCGTGGTCGCGGTGGCGATTTCGGAAATCTGGCTGGCCACGAACTATTTCGTTCGTCCGTTCAACAGCTCCCCGTTTGATGCCTGGATGCTGTGGAACCATCGCCAGATCAGCCTGCCTTCCGTCGAGAGCATCCGGTATTTCACGAAAAACGTAATCTGGTTCGCATGGCCCGCATGGCCGTATGCGGGTTGGGCCGTCTATGCATGGCGCAAACAATATCGCGCGATACATATCGCCGTGCCGCTGGCCTTCGCCGCGACATTCATCGTCCTGGCACTGATCAACGGACGTCCGGATGAAGGCATATTGCTGCCCCTGCTTCCGCCGCTGGCGATTTTGGCGGCATTTGGCTTGCCGACGATGAAACGCGGGGCGATCAATGCTGTCGACTGGTTCTCGGTGATGACGCTGACGACCTGTGCCGCTTTCATCTGGCTTGGCTGGATCGCCAAGCAAACCGGATGGCCGGCAAAGCTGGCGAAAAACGCATTCAAACTGGCGCCGGGCTTCAAGCCGGAATTCAGCCTGGTGATGTTTTTGGTCGCGGCATGCACGACGATCGGCTGGATCCTGCTGGTGCATTGGCGCGTCTCGCGCCGGCCGGCGGTATTGTGGCGGGCGGTGGTGCTGTCGTCCGGCGGCGTGATCCTTTGCTGGGTGTTGCTGACGACCTTGTGGCTTCCGTGGGTGAACTACGGCAAGAGCTACTCCGGCGTGGCGCTTCAGATATCGGAAGCACTGCCCGAAGGCGGCGCATGCGTGGAAAGCAATGTCGGACCGGCGCAGCGTGCGTCCTTTGCCTATTTCGGAAATATTCCCTTCGCGGACTTTGATGACATCGATTGCGACTTATTACTCCTGCAGGACGACAACCGCCGCCAGGACAGCGCCAAGCGACTCATCAGGGCGGACGAGCAATGGCGGCTTTTATGGGAAGGCAGACGCGCATCCGATCGGCATGAGCGCTTCCGGCTCTATCAAAAGGTAAAACGGTAAGCGCCCGCATGGAGGAAAAGGCTCAACGTCATACCACCCGTATTGCCACGTTGGCCTGGCCCATCCTGGTTGGCCAGCTGGCAGTCATTGCCAACGGTGTCATCGATACCGCGATGACCTCGCGATTTTCGGCAACCGATCTGGCCGCGCTGGCGATCGGCGCATCCATCTACGTCAGCGTATTCGTCGGATTGAACGGCGTGCTGCAGGCGCTGTCGCCGATCGTCGCCCAGATGTTCGGTGCGCAACGGATTGCGGAGGTCGGCGCGGAGGTAAAGCAAGGCGCGTGGCTGGCGCTGTTTCTGTCGGTCGCCGGTTGCCTGGTGTTGCTGTTCCCGCAGCCCCTCCTTTCACTGGCGCAAGCCTCCCCCGAACTCACCGAAAAATCGGAGATGTACCTGCAAATCCTCGCGCTGGCGCTGCCGGCCACGCTGGGATTCCGCATCTATGGCGCGCTCAACACCGCCCTGGCGCGGCCGAAAATGGTGATGGCCATCCAGGTCGTCGCCCTGCTGCTGAAAATCCCGCTCAACGCCCTGTTCATTTTCGGCTGGCTCGGCTTGCCGGCATATGGCGGTCCCGGCTGCGCGATGGCGACTGCCGTCACGTCCTGGCTGACAGTCCTGATCGGCTGGGGCCTCGTGCGCGGCATGCCTTTCTACAGGTCGTTCGGCATCTTCGGCACTGGCTTCGCCGCCCCGAACTGGAAAGCGCAGATGGCACTGCTCAAGCTCGGCATCCCGATGGGCTTAAGCTACCTGATCGAAGTCACCGCATTCACCTTCATGGCGCTGTTCATCGCCCGCCTCGGGGATACCGCCGTTGCAGGCCATCAGATCACCGCCAACTTCGCCACCGTGCTGTATATGCTGCCGCTGTCGATCGCCAGCGCCACCAGCACACTGGTTGCGCAATCCATCGGCGCGCGCCGACTCGACACGGCACGGCATATCGGCTTCGTGGGCATCCGCCTCGCCGCCGTGCTGTCCGTCACCATCGGCTGCGCGGTCTGGCTCGCGCGCGATCTGATCGTGCGCGCCTATACCCCGGACGAAACCATCATCGCCGCCGCACTGCCGCTGTTTGCCTTCATCGCCATCTACCAGTTGTTCGATTCGGTGCAGGTCACCACTGCGTTCGTATTGCGGGCGTATCGGGTAGCGGTGGTGCCGACGATCATGTACGCCGTTGCGCTATGGGGCATCGGGCTTGGCGGGGGTTATATTCTTGGCCTTGATCCGTTCGGTATCAGTCCGCCGGCGCTGCAGGGACCGGCCGGTTTCTGGATGGGCAACAGCGCCAGCCTTGCGCTGGTTGCCGTCGGCCTGTTTTGGTATTTGCGCAAAGTCCAGCGCGACGCCGAGCGCAGTGGCTAAAATTCGGGGCAGTTAGGCAACGAGGGAAGTGGCGATGAGGAAGCCGGAATGACGACACGCATCATTTGTCTTGGTAACACGACGCTCGACAAGGTCTGGCCCGTTTTCGACCTGCCCACCGGGGGCGGGAAAGTGCGCGCCAGCGATTATTTCGAAGTCGGCGGCGGCATGGGAGCCAATGCCGCCGTTGCGGTGGCGCGCCTGGGCGGTTCCGTTGCCTACTGGGGCCGGGCCGGTGACGATGCGGCCGGCGAAACCATGAAAAACGAAATGCGCTCGTATGGCGTGGACGTCAATCACTTTCGCCTGTTCCCCGGCGCCCGTTCGTCCACGTCGGCGGTGCTGGTGGCCAACGATGGCGAACGCGCCATCATCAACTTCCGCGGCGCCGGCATTCCGGATCATCCCGCCTGGCTGCCGCTGGAGGCGGTCGCCGGCGCCGACGCGGCGCTCGCCGACATCCGCTGGATTGAAGGCGCCTGCGCCCTGTTCGCCAAGGCGCGCGGATGCGGCGTACCGACCGTGCTGGATGCGGAAACGGCCATGCCGGCCGCCTTCGCCGCCACGCTGCCCCTGGTTGATCACGCGGTGTTTTCGGAACCCGGATTGCGCTCATTTGCCGGCAACCGTCCGCTCGACAACGATGAGGACCGGATCGCTGCCCTGGCTCGGGCGCGGTCCCTCGGCTGCAAGGTGGCGGCGCTGACACGCGGCGGCGAAGGCGTCATCTGGGTCGACGATGCCGGCATCCACCGCCAGCCGGCCTTCGTCGTCGACGTGGTCGACACGACCGGCGCGGGGGACGTATTTCATGGCGCCTATACGCTGACGCTCGGCGAAGGTGCGGACGTGACGGATGCGATGCGATTCGCCAGCGCGGTCGCAGCATTGAAATGCACCCGTCACGGCGGCCGGGCCGGCATTCCGACGCGAACGGCAGTAACGGCCTTCATGGCCGATATGCAAGTCAGGCCGGCATCGACGTAAACACGGCGGGAAACATCCAGTTGCATGGCAGATAGGTTTCCTTGAGGAACATTTTTCCATAATCCGGGTCTAGGTCATATCCTGTCCTTGAAAAGAAACTGCCATGATTGATCCGCAATATCACGAAGAACTGCGCGCACTGCGTAACCTGGAGCGGGCGGTTCGCGCCTGCTGCATTGCCGCCGCATTGGTGCCCGGAAAACGCCAGACTGAAATTCTGGCTGTCGCATTGAAAGAAGTGGTAAATGCACGAAAGACCAGTATCAGGCGCTCCAAATTCGTTCCGTTCAAATAAGCTGAGGCATGGCAGGATGCCGACTGCCGGCGGGAACTCGGCGCCTGACCGGCATCACTAACGGCATCGATATGCGCATCGACCTTGGAGGCATCGCATGGAACCGGATCGACCCAGCACCGCCAACCGATATCGCCGTACCTTGCTGGCATTGTTTGGCGCCGGTTTTCTCCCCGGCCGCCTGCATGCGCAGCCAGCCAGGGGCACGCCAGCCTGCATCCTCACGCCGCAGCAAATCGAAGGCCCCTACTTTATCGATCAACGCCTGAACCGTTCCGATATACGGTTTGACCCCGTCCGCGGCCAGGCGAAGACGGGCGCACCGCTTCATCTCATCCTGCGCATTTCGGCGGTTGGCGACCCCGGCTGCACGCCGCTCGCCGGCGCGGTGGTCGATATCTGGCATTGCGATGCCGGCGGAGAGTACTCCGCCGTCGAAGAGAACAGGCGCAATCCGGAACAATCCGGCTTTCTGCGCGGCTATCAGGTTACCGACGCAAACGGCGAAGTCCGGTTCACCACCATCTATCCGGGCGCCTACCCCGGGCGAACAGTACATATCCATGTCAAGGTGCGGACCCGTTCCTCATCCGGGCGCGCCAGCGAATTCACCTCGCAGTTGTATTTTGATGATGGCCTCACCGACCGGGTGTACCTGCAGAAAGCCTATGCCGACTCGCGCAAGGCCAGGCAGAAAAATAGCCAGGACGGGTTGTTTCAACGAGGCGGCAGGCAACTCATGCTTGTTCTGAACGAACAGGACGACGGATACCGGGGCAGTTTCGACTTCGGCATCCGGATCTGAACCACACCGGCTTCTCTTCCCCATCTCATTACCGGGCATGTCAGGCCCCGTTGCGCCTGTTCACACCTTGAAAAGCAGCAATTGGCACTTGATGCCCCTGCCATGGAAACATCCATGAAAAACGCTATGGGCTCGCAGGAATAAATCAATCGATTTAATTAAATCAAACGTTTGATTTATATAGTAGAATGCCGGCCATGACACGATCCTCCGAAGACAGCGCCAACCTCCCGGTGCCAAGTTCCGCATCGACCCTGGCGATAGCCGCCGACAGCCGCAAGCAGCGTTCCGACGGCGTCGAAGCACGCGAGCGCCTGCTGCACGCGGCACTGCGGCAATTCGCCGAAAAAGGCTTCGCAAAAACATCCACCCGCGACATCGCGCAGGCCGCCGATATCAATATCGCGTCGATCCGGTACTACTTCGGCGACAAGGCCGGCCTCTATCGCGCCGTGTTCACCGAACCACTGGGCAGCGCTCGCGACGATATCGCCCTCTTCGACCAACCGGGCTTCACATTGCGGCAGTCGCTGGAAGGTTTCTTTACGTCATTCATCAGCCCGCTCAAGCAGGGCGACCTAGTCCAGTTATGCATGCGCCTGCACTTCCGGGAAATGCTGGAACCGACCGGCCTCTGGGCCGAGGAAATCGATAACGGCATCAAGCCTTCGCACGACGCGTTGGTTCGGGTGCTGTGCCGTCATCTTGGCGTCACAAAGGCGGACGACGATATGCATCGGCTGGCTTTTTCCATATCGGGCCTGGCGCTGCAAATGTTTGTTGCCCGCGATGTCATTCTGGCCATCCGGCCGCGGCTGGTGGCGACGCCGGATGCGCTGGATCGATGGACGTCGCGGCTCGTCGACTATGCGGAAGCATTGGTGGCGAATGAAACGGCACGCCGCGCAAATTCAGACAATCAACCACATTCCGGGCAATAAGCGTATGAAAATAATTCGGTTTGCAATGGCCGCGAGCCTGCCTTTTTGGTTGGCCGCCTGCGCTACCCAGATGCCGTCATCGACCGTTGTCGCTCCCCTGCCGTCGCAATGGAATGCGCCGCTCCCTGCCAGCGTCGCGGCAGTTCCGCATAACGGCGCCGTCTCCGATCTGTCGCAATGGTGGCGGACGCAAGGCGATCCTCTTCTGGCGGAATTGATCGAGTCGGCACAGACGGTCAGTCCGACCATTGCCTCCGCCCGGTCCCGCATCGAACAATCGCGCGCCACCCGGGTTGCCGCCGGCGCCGCGTTGCTGCCCGTGTTGAACGGTACGGGCAGCGTCAGCCGCACCAGTACCCAGCCGCCTCTGCCCATGGGCACGACAGTACAGACAGCGCTTCAGCCATCCTGGGAAATCGATGTTTTCGGCGCCAACCGGAATGCACGCGATGCGGCGCAGGCACGCTTTGAAGGCGCACAGGCGGGATGGCATGAAGCACGGGTCGCCGTCGCGGCGGAAGTGGCCAATCAGTACTACAGCCTGCGATCCTGCGAAAAGCTGATGGCCATCGTCAATGCCGATGCCAAATCAAGAGCGGAAACCGCGCGCCTGACCCAACTCAGTGCAGAGGCCGGCTTCCAGGCGCCTGCAACCGCGGCGCTGGCAAGGGCGAGCGCGGCGGAAGGCAACAGCCGTGCAATTCAGCAGCGCGCCCAGTGCGATCTTGATATCAAGGCACTGGTTGCGCTGAGTGCCATGCCGGAGCCGGAATTGCGGCAGAAGGTCTCGGCAACGGCCGGGGACCTGCCGCAAACCATGGCGATGTCGGTTTCCGCCTTGCCGGCCCATGCCCTGACGCAGCGGCCGGATGTCTTCAATGCGGCGCGGGAAGTCGCAGCCGCCAGTGCCGAAGTCGGCACTGCGCAGGCGCAACGCTACCCGCAACTCACGCTGTCCGGCTCGGTCGGCTTAGCAAGCTTTCGCACCGGCGGTGTCAGCACTGACCTGAATACCTGGTCGATCGGACCGTTGGCGCTGACCGTGCCGTTGTTCGACGGCGGCCGGCGGGCGGCGAACGTCGAGGCGGCGCAGGCACGCTACGAGGAGGCCGCGGCGAATTACCGGGCTGCGGTTCGGCAGGCGGTCCGCGAAGTCGAGGAAGCCCTGGTGACGCTCGACAGCACCGCTGCCCGCAGCCAGGACGCCGCGACCGCCGTGGAAGGTTATCGCACCTCTTTCGCCTCGACCGAAAGCCGCTACGTCAACGGCTTCGCCAGCCTGGTGGAACTGGAGGAAGCGCGCCGCACCCGCCTGGCGGCGGAAACCGCGCTGGCAAATTTACAGCGCGAGCGTGTCGCGGCATGGATCGCGCTTTATCGCGCAGCCGGCGGCGGCTGGACGGGCGGCGATACGATTGCCGCATCGGCGCGTGCAAACTGATTCGAATTGACGAAAGCAAAAACATGAAAACACTGAAACGCAAGCCTGTCATCATCGCACTGATCGTCATCGCCATCCTGTGCGCGATCGGCATCGCCATGATTGCGGGCAAGCCGGCCGCAAAAGAGGAAAAACAGGCCGCGGCGCCCGCACGGCCCGCGCTGACCGTTACCACGACCAAGCCCACAGAGGCGAGCCTGCCGATCCGGCTGACTGCCAACGGCAATATCGCCGCCTGGCAGGAAGCCATCATCGGCAGCGAGTCGAATGGGTTGCGGCTTGTCGAGGTGCGAGCCAATGTCGGCGATACGGTGAAGGCCGGCCAGGTGCTGGCTGTTTTCTCGGCTGAAACGGTGCAGGCCGATGTCGCCCAGGCGCGGGCCGCGCTTCTGGAAGCCGAAGCCAATGCCGCCGACGCTGCAAACAATGCTGCGCGGGCTCGCACGCTGCAAACCACCGGCGCGCTCAGCACCCAGCAGATCAATCAATACCTCACGACCGAGCAGACTGCGAAGGCAAAGGTGGAAGCCGCCAAGGCAACGCTGGCAGCCCAGCAGTTGCGGCTGAAGCAAACGAGGCTGCTGGCGCCGGACGATGGCATCGTTTCCTCGCGCACGGCCACCGTCGGCGCGGTGGTCGGCGCCGGCACGGAATTGTTCCGCATGGTGCGCCAGGGTCGCCTGGAATGGCGCGCCGAAGTGACGGCCAATGAACTCGGCCGCTTGAAAACCGGGACCTTGGTCAAGGTGGTTGCCGCCAACGGCACCGAGCTCGATGGCAAGGTACGCATGGTCGCGCCAACCGTCGATCCGCAGAACCGCTCCGCGCTCGTCTATGTCGATCTGCCGAAGGCATCGGAAAAAGCCGCACCGGCCAAGGCCGGGATGTTCGGCAAGGGCGAATTCGACCTCGGTACATCGAATGCATTGACGGTGCCGCAGCAGTCGGTCGTGATCCGCGACGGGTTCAGCTATGTGTTCCGGCTCAACAATGACAGCCGCGTCACGCAGGTCAAGGTGCAGACCGGCCGCCGCCTTGGTGACCGGGTGGAAATCCTCGAAGGCATCGGTCCGGATGCAACGCTGGCGGTCAGCGGCGCCGGCTTCCTCAATGAAGGCGACCTGGTAAAAGTCGTGCAAGGCAATGCACCGGCCATACCGCCAAGCGCATCCGGCACCGTGGCGACACCCGTCGCCAAATAAGGATCAGCATGAATTTCTCTTCTCTCTCCATCAAGAATCCGATCCCGGCGATCATGCTGTTCGCCCTGCTGACGCTGGCCGGACTCCTGTCGTATCGCTCCAATGCCGTCCAGGATTTCCCGGACATCGAACTGCCCATCGTGACGGTCAACGCCACGCTGTCCGGCGCGGCGCCAGCCCAGCTGGAAACCGAAGTCGCGCGCAAGATCGAGGACGCGGTCGCCACGCTGCAGGGCGTGAAGAACATTTACACCAAGGTGCTTGATGGCCAGGTAACGATCACCGTCGAGTTCATTCTGGAAAAGCAGATAGCCGAAGCGGTCAATGATGTGCGCGACGCGGTGGCGCGAGTGCGTGCCGATCTGCCGAGCGACCTGCGCGATCCATCGGTGACCAAGGCGTCGACTGCCGGCCGGGTAGTGCTGACCTTTACCGCCGCAGCCAGCGGCGAAGGCGCGACGTTCGATGACCAGGAACTGAGCTGGTTTGTCGACAACACCGTGTCCAAGCGCCTGCTCGCGGTGCCGGGGGTCGGTGCCGTCAAGCGCATGGGCGGCGTCGACCGCGAGGTGCGGGTCGAGCTCGATGCGGCAAAAATGGCGGCCCTCAATGTCGCCGCGGTCGATGTGTCCCGGCGGCTTCGCCTGGTACAGCAGGAAGCGCCGGGCGGGCGCGGCGACGTCAGCGGCGCCGAACAATCGGTGCGCACGATCGCTACGGTGAAGACGGCTGCTGAACTGGCGGGCCTCGACATCCCGCTGGCGGATGGCCGCCATATCCGTCTCGACCAGGTAGCGACGGTGACCGATACGGTTGCCGAGCCGCGTGCCGTCGCCAGCCAGGATGGCAAAAAGGTTGTCGGCTTCGAGATCTTTCGCACCAAGGGCGCAAGCGAATTGAAGGTTGCCGAGGGCGCACGCGCCGCGGTGGCCGAATTGCAGGCGGCGCATCCCAACATCTCGATCAAGCAGGCGATCGACAACGCGGAACCGGTCGCCGAAAACTTCGACGGCTCGATGGAGCTGCTGTATGAGGGCGCCATCCTGGCCGTGCTGGTGGTGTGGTGGTTCCTGCGCGACTGGCGGGCGACCCTCGTTGCCGCCGCGGCGCTGCCGCTGTCGGTCATACCGACATTCCTCGGCCTTACCTATTTCGGCTACACCCTCAATACCGTGACACTGCTCTCGCTGGCGCTGGTGGTCGGCGTGCTGGTCGACGATGCGATCGTTGAAATCGAGAACATCGCCCGTCACCTGCAGATGGGCAAGACGCCGATGCAGGCGGCGATGGAAGCCGCCGACGAGATCGGCATGGCGGTGATCGCCACGACCTTTGCACTGGTCGCGGTATTTCTCCCGACCGCTTTCATGGGCGGCATACCGGGCTTGTTCTTCAAGCAGTTCGGCTGGACCGCGGTGATCGCCATCCTTGCCTCGCTGGTGGTGGCACGTCTGCTGACGCCCATGATGGCCGCCTACCTGCTGAAACCGGCGAAGCACGTCGAACACAAGGACGGCTGGATCATGCAACGCTATCTCGCCACGATGCAATGGTGCCTGCGCCACCGCTTGATCACGGCCATCGGTTCCGGCCTGTTTTTCATCGGCTCGATTGCACTGGTCCCCTTGCTTCCGACCGGCTTCGTTCCCACGGCTGACCGTGGGCAGACACAGATCAACATCGAACTGCCGCCCGGCAGCACCTTGGCGGAAACCCAGGCCGTGGCCGAACGCACGCGCGCCGCGGCGATGCAGGTCGATGGCATAACGAGCATCTTCAGCTCCATCGGCGGCGGTTCCAGCGGCGATGCGTTCGCGCCCGGCGCGGCTGCGGAAGCACGGCGCGCGGTACTGACCCTGACTACAGTGCATCGGAATGACCGCGACGAATCTCTGCAGGAACTTGAAACCCATATCCGGCGCAACCTGGCGGACATTCCGGGTGCGCGCTTCACCGTCGGCCCGCCGGATACCGGCGTCAAGATGCAGCTGGTGCTGCGCAGCGAAGATCCGTTGGCGTTGTCCCAAACCGCCCAGAAGGTCGAACGCGAACTGCGGACGCTACAAGGAGTTGGCAATGTCAGCTCCAGCGCCTCCCTGGTGCGCCCGGAAATCATTGTGCGGCCCGACTTCGCCCGCGCCGCCGACCTTGGCGTCACCGCGGCAAGCATCGGTGAAACGGTTCGGGTGGCAACTGCCGGCGACTATGAAACCAACCTGCCGAAGATGAACCTGCCGGAACGGCAAGTACCGATTCGCGTGAAACTGCCTGACGCGGTACGCGCGGACCTTGCCGCAATCGAGCGCCTGACCGTACCCGGAAGGAACGGTCCGGTGATGCTGGGCAATGTCGCCGATATCAGCATGGAGAGCGGCCCGGCACAGATCGACCGGCTTAATCGCAGCCGCAATGTGACGCTGGAAGTCGAACTCGGCGGACGATCGCTCGGCGAAGTCAATGCGGAAGCACGCGCGCTGCCGGCGCTGCAAAACCTGCCGCCGACAGTCAAGATCGCCGAATTGGGCGATGCACAGGAAATGCAGGCACTTTTTGCCAGCTTCGGTATTGCGATGCTGATCGGCGTGCTGTGTATTTATGGCGTTCTGGTGTTGCTGTTCAAGGACTTCATGCAACCGGTAACGATTCTGGCCGCATTGCCCCTGTCGATTGGCGGTGCGTTCGTCGCGCTGCTGTTGACAGGCAAGGCACTTTCGATGCCGTCGATGATCGGACTAATCATGCTGATGGGCATTGTCACCAAGAACTCCATCCTGCTTGTCGATTATGCGATCCTTGCACGGCAAGCCGGCATGAACCGCTTCGATGCCCTGGTGGACGCGTGCCACAAGCGTAGCCGCCCGATCATCATGACCACCATCGCGATGGGCGCCGGCATGATGCCGCTGGCGCTGGGGCTGGGCGCGGATCCGAGCTTCCGATCGCCGATGGCGATCGCCGTGATCGGCGGTCTGATCACCTCGACGCTTCTGAGCTTGCTGGTTGTCCCTGCGGTCTTCACCTACGTTGATGATCTGGAACATCTACTGAAACGCATGTTCGGGAGGAAAAAGATGGAGCATAGGCCGCAGCAAGTACCCGTGAGCGAAGGCGCTTGAATCGTTTGAGTGATGCATAGTGCGCGTCTGTGCATTAACAGCTGTATGGCTGATGTGGCGATGGCTTGCTTGGGACGGGAAGCCGGATTGTATGGAAGGATGAGATACGCAGGCGAACCGCATCGCCATCAGCCAGCATGACGGCGGCGACCGCAAGCTCATTCTTTCCCGGAAAAGCTCCAGGCAATAAAAATATATTGTTCGTAATCATGAATCGAGAAAGCCAGTGAATGTCCGGCAGATGCATCGATATGCATTAAACGGAGCTACCGATACACTTGCCATTTTTCAGATATCCGCGAAAGCTCACCAGTCGCGTTCAACCTATTCATCGCGTGCCTCAGCTTCGCCACCACATCTTCGGAAAGCTTTTTGCTGACGACCAGATAGAGCGGCTGCACATCCATCACCGTCGGCAATACTCTTACCTTATCTTCGAATCCAGCATCGCGAATGATGTTGCTTATGCCTGGCTCGAGATGAAAGAAGAATCGGGCACGCTTGGCATGCAGCTTGCGAACATTGCCGATGGCATCGCTTGCGCCATGATCGATGTGAAGCCCTCCGACCGCCCGTAATCGTTTCACCGCGCCATATGCCTGCATGGACAGGATCACGCCATTTTCGCCAAGCATTCGGACATCATCCCAGCTCCCGATGCTCACCGGATCGTCTGCGCGGGCGACAAGATGAAATCGTGCCGTGAACAGCGGGGGCCCGATGAAGAATACCGCCGATTCATGTTCCGCCGACTTGGGCAGCCCGCAAGCGATGTCCACCTCTCCCAGCATCAACGCCGAATCGAGCCGTCCGGCAGGAATCTTGCTGTGGTCGACGACAAACCGTAGTCCCGGGTCCATACGCTCAATGGCAAGATAGATCTCGGGACACACGCTGCTGACAAAAGGCATCCCGTCTTCCGCTCGCGCGGTGAGGTGCGACCCCGTTTCCAATTGCGCCGCAGTACGTAGAAAAATGAGATCTGACGCCGCCGAGGACTTGATCGCCCAGCATGTCACGAAGAGCGACACCAGCAGCGTATGTGCGCCGCATCTAAGCGGAAGGTCAAGGAGCCGAAGCGACAAATGCATAATCACTCAATATGAGAAGCATCAGATCGTGCCGAAATATGACTTGCAACAATCGCTTCGGAAAAAGCCTCGCAATTTCACCGTTCGGACGAAATTGAATTTGTGAACGTTGCAATAATCATGCTTTCCGACGCGTGGCAAACGGCCAGATCGATCTGTGGATCACGCCGGTAGCTGCGGATTTCCTGCATTGTCAGCGCGGTGGACAGTCAGATTTTGTAACCCTGTTGAATGCAAGGCGAAGGCCGGACGGCAGAACGCGGCAAAAAAATCCCGGAGAGATTTCTCCCTCCGGGCAAAAAGGGTGAGGAACACCCTTGGAGACACCGTCACTACTTCTACCGCATCAGTTTCCCGCTTGCGAGCACGATCGCAAGCTCGACATACTTTGAGCCAGTGTGGTTCTTCGGCGAATAGCCGATGATGACCCCACCGGCATCGAACTCTTTCATCGACTCGAGCGCAATTCGCACTTTGCGCCGGGACGGATTGGGCCCCGCTAGGCGAAGCGCTTGCACAACGGTCTTGGCCATCACATATCCTTCGACGACTGCGAGGTTGAGAGGCGTTCCGGACGGCGCATACTTGGCAAGATTCATTTTGAGCTCTCTCACCAAAGGCAATGCGGTATTCGGGTCCGGCACCACCTGCGTGACAATCAACCCGCGTGCCGTTTTTTCACCAATACGTTTAACTACCTCAACACCGTCAGCAACAGACAACGCAATAACCTGTGCCTTTCCGCCTTGTTCTCTGAACGTCTTATAAAATTCGGCGGCAGCAGCGCTGTTTGCCACCACGATCACACCTTGCGGCTTGACATCGGAAATCGACTTGGCCGCCGCGTTCACATCGACAGTATTTGCGGCATAGGTTGCATGATGAATCAGCTTCATCGACGAATCTTTTTTAATTGCTCCTTGAATCAGGGCAAGCGTCTCGTTTCCAAACGGACTTTTTTCGCTAAACACCGCAACATTTTTCAATCCGATCGTCGCGAGCTGTGTGACGATTTTTTCGATCTCGCCAAGATAGTTGGCTCGCGTATGAAACAGATAAGGATTCACCGGCTCGTGAAGCGATAAGTCGCCCGTACGTATGCCGACAACCGGGATATCTGCCTCCTCCAGCAACTTGCTTTTGATTATCAACTCCATCGACCCTGTGCCCATAAAGCCGGTTAGTACCGTCGGCTGCGACTCAGCCAGCAATTCACGCGTCTTGGAGACAGAGTCCGCCACATTGGCCCCGCGGTCTTTTGAGACGAACTTCAAAGTCGCACCGTGCACACCGCCTGTGGCGTTGATTGCATCAAAATAGGCCTTTAAACCAATCCGGATATGCGGTCCTGCCGAATCGGGATTTCCCAGAGAAGCGACCTGTCCGATGACAATTTCTGCTGCAGATGCATAATCTGCTGACAGCAGCGCAAGTACCAAAGTGAACGTCTGAAGAAACCGCATTGCCATACTCCCCCCAAGACATGAAGCTCGACAACTTCCTCGAGCCGTTTTGTATGTACTTTATAAAGACAGCCGCCTCGCACCCTTCAGCATCGCTACGAACGGCCAGAGCATCCTTCCATTCTGCACTTCCGGAGTGACCTCCTTCCAACTGCTTGTGTATATCCTCATCACCTCAGCATTTTTTATGTTTCTTCATCATCGTCATATCCCAAATCTTTCGAGAATGCGGATGCAGTACTCTTCAACACGCCTATATGCAAATCCAGATGATCGGTGCCCGACCGTGATGCCGGGATCGCAACACTAAGTGTTGCGACGACTGCCCCCATGGCATCCCGGATCGGAACTGCGACGGCAACTGTATCAATCACGCGCTCACCTCGCGAAACACTATGTCCCTGCATTCGAATCCGCTCGAATTCCTTCTCCAGCCGATCCCGTTCGACAATCGTATTCTTTGTGTATCTGCATTTTTCTTCTTGCAGCACACGATCCTGAACTTCTTCCGTGGCAAATGCTGCAAGCAGCTTTCCGGATGCACCCACGTACAGCGGCTTGCGGACACCGATCTTCGAGTGCACGCGCACCAATTGCCTGCAGTCCCAATGGGCTATGCAAATGGCCTCCAACCCGTCTCTAACTTGCACGTACACATGTTCATGAATGTGGTTTCCGACCTCCCCCATGTACTTCTTCGCCAACCGCACCAACTTGATCTGCTCCTGTGCTGCTGCGCCAACAAACAGCGACATGAAACTGAGGCTGTAAATTGCCGCATTTCCGTGGCGTCGTATGAGACCGCTCTTCTCCAGGGTTTCAAGGAGCCTGTAGCTTCTGGCCTTCGTGATTCCAGCGCGTTTCGCCAGCTCGGTTACACCCAGGCCAGGTTGGTCCGCAACCAGAAACAGCAAACTCAGCGCCTTGTCGACGGCGTCTACGGTATAGCTCATGGCGTTACGCAGTAATTTTCACTATGCAGCTTTCACAATTCGAAGTCTTCATATGTCCTTGCTGTCTACCAACGTGAAATTCTTTGCATGCGTTCATGTGGTTGATTGAACAGGAAGGAGGCACAATATTGAATCCGCCTCCTCCCCTGTCCGCACGTGATTAGAACTTGTGCTGAATACCGAGGCTCACAACACGGATGTCATCATTGGCGACATTCGAATTGTCATCCTGACGATCAAAGATGGCATACAGAGTGGTGCGCTTGCTCAGGCTGTGGCCATAGCCGATCTGGAATTTGCTTGCTTCGCCGGCGCGGTCACGCTGCACGTCACGGCGCATGTAGTTGGCAACAACTTCACCGGATCCGACAGGCGCACTCGCACCGACCATCCAGAAATCGACATTATTCCGGGTGGTAGGCCTTCCTTCATAACGGTCGCGACCGTAAATGCCGTATGCCTTGACAACCTTAAAGTCGTACGAACCTACGATGTGCCATTTGTCTTTGAAATCATTAGCAAGGAGTCCGCCACGCTTATCATCTTTTCCAAGGCCAATGCCAACACCGAAAGGACCGGATTCATAATTCAATCCCACATCCAGGTGTTTGAAGTCCTGCTCCCTTGTTACACCCGGACCGGTACCAGTAGAATTTTCAGGCCCTGTCTGCCAATAGCGTGCACGCATGTTGAAGCCACCATACGTCGGGCTCATATAGCCGATGGCATTGCTGACCCGATTCCGCATATTGAGGAATTCTGTTCCGAACGCTGTCGCGCCTGAGTCGTGAATCACTGCGTCCAGATGCTTGGTCCGTTGTGAGTACAGTGGAGAACCAGTCGGATTTGCCGAGTCCAGCCGTCCCATTGCAACTGCGCCGAATGGCCCGGTCAAGGCAACGAACGAATTACGGAAGTGGTTAGTTGAACTGGAGAAAGCGCCGTTGTCGACGTTAAGGCCGGCTTCGAGTCCGAACACCGCTTTCAAGCCACCGCCAAGGTCCTCAACACCACGGAAGCCCAGGCGCGATGCATTGCTCACCAGTTGGGTGGAAGACCGTGTGCCATCGTCAATTCGGTCGATACTGGTATCGATAACACCATAGACCGAAACGCTGCTCTGCGCTTGTGCAAATGCAGGGACAAGCGCGCTTGCCGCTGCCAGAATCAGGAACGACTTCTTCATATATAATTCTCCTTAGTTTTAAGTATTTCCACTGCCCGGCACTTTCTTGTCCGTGATACTCGGCAGCCCTCCCAGGCCTTCATTGCGCGACAAGACACCTTGGCCAATTCACCAATATTGCGAGTACAAAAGCCCCCTGGCGCGTCAACGCCATTGATGCTTTTAGGGTTCTACTTACAAGTTCTTAGTTGGTGTCCATCGAACCTCCATGTGTTAGTCGTAAGATAAATTCAAGCCACAATTGGATTACTGAAGGTAAGTGCATCCCACATTTTTTTCTCTTTGCAGCCACCCTCGCATCTTATCCGTCCATCTCACGTACTTGGACAACTCGTCAACAAACGCTTCCAGGTTCTGTTGCAGTGTTTCAAATCCATCGCTTTTTTCGTAGGTCGTCTCGTTCAGGTAGAGACTACGATTGATCTCGATTTGAATGCTATTGCGCCGCTGTGCGGGCACGCCGTATTGACGCACGATGTGCCCACCGTGATAGGGGGAATTGACGGAAACCTGATAGCCGAGTTTGCGTAACTGGGTAGCTGCCCAGTCGGTGAACATCGGATCCGATGAAGTGCCGTCACAATCGCTGACGACCATGTCCGGTCGGCTTGCACCACAATCGGAATTCATGGCATTTCCGACGGACTTCATGGAATGACAATTGACATGCCACAAGTTACCGAAACTGGCATGTGCCTTGTCGGTCAGATCCTTCAGGACCTCATGGTATGGCAAATAGTATTGCTGAATTCGCTGTTTAACTTCTTCGATCGACAGCGGCTCCGCGTACATTGGCACGTTGGGTAATGCGAAGCGGCGAATTAGTCCCATCCCACGTTTGCATGCATCGGAAGGAGTTACCGGACCCGGCCAAGGTTTGGACAGCAGTTCCTGATCGATATCCAGAAGGCTACGGTTCACATCTATGTATGCACGTGGAAAGCGGGCACACAACAGGGAGGCACCTGCCCGGGGAGCCGAACTCCATAGCTCGTCCACATAGGCGTCCCATGTGGTTTTCAGTGCTTTCCCGGGCGCGATGATATTACTGCTGGTCGGATAAACGACACCGCTGTGTGGTGAGTCAAAGACAATTGGCAACGCCATGCCCTCACTCGTCGGCCGCAGTATTGAATATACGTTGTTGATTAGTTTAATCATTCCAATCTGCCGCAATCGTCAAGACAAGGCTTTACTACCATTCAGGTGACACGCGGAGAAATGCAATGGCGCAATCTCCATCAGTGGTGGCCTCTCTACCTTGCAGCGGTCCATCGCATTCGGGCACCGGGGATGAAACGCACAACCCGTCGGCGGATTAAGCGGACTCGGAAGCTCGCCCTGGATAGGGCGATGGTCCGCGACTTTTCCATCCAATCGCGGTGCGTCTGCAATCAGCGCACGGGTATAAGGATGATTTGCATCTTGAAATATGGTCTTGGTGTCAGTCAGCTCAACGATTCGCCCGAGATACATGATGGCGACCCGGTCAGCGATGTACTCGACAACCGACAAGTTATGGCTGATGAACAGGTACGTCAGTCCTTTGGACTCGCGCAGATCCATAAATAGATTCAGAATTTGCGCCTGGACAGAAACGTCAAGGGCTGACACGGCCTCGTCACAAACGATGAATTTCGGGTTTAGAGCCAGGGCCCTGGCAATTGCAATGCGTTGCCGCTGGCCTCCCGAGAACTGGTGAGGGTAGCGGTTGACATAGGTGGGATCTAACCCAACCTGGCGCAGGAGTCCGCCGACATACTTGGATGCTTCCGCTTTGCTGATAATGCCGTGATTGACGGCGGCCTCACTGATCAGCTGATCTACCCGCATCCTCGGATTGAGCGATGCATATGGATTCTGGAATACCATTTGCGTATTGAGGTGCGTTTCGAGAGTGGGTTTGCTGACGTCCTTGCCCTCGAACTTTATCGAACCGTTTGTCGCCGGAAGAAGGCCGGCAATCATTCTTCCTACCGTGGATTTTCCGCAACCGGACTCTCCAACCAGTCCGAGCACCTCGCCAGACTGAATCTGCAGCGAGACTTCGTTGACGGCATAAATTCTTTTGTCTACATCCTTCTTCAACCCCAATGCAGTAGCTGCCTTGGACAACGTACTACGCTTCATGCTGAAGCTTTTACTGAGTCCCTGAGTTTCAAGCATGATGTTCATAGTATCTCCAGAGGATGAAAGCAACGAAGCGCGCGTGACTCACTTGCCGTGACTGGTGGGACAGACGAGCACGTTCCCGTCGCACGCGTGCATCGCGGAGCAAATGCACAGCCGGATGGCAGCGACAGCAATGGTGGAGTTGACCCTGGAATCGAATACAGGCGCTTTCCGCGATTTTCAGAATTTGGCAATGAATCGATCAGCCCCCTTGTGTAAGGATGGCGCGGACGTTGGATGAGCTCCGCAACAGGTCCCTGCTCCACAATGCGTCCTGCATACATCACACAAAGATCGTCGGCCAGATCCTTGATTACGCTTAGATCGTGGGTAATCCAAATTAGCGCAGTGCCGCTTTCTCTTGCCAGGGTTTTCATCTCATAGAGAATCTGCGCCTGGATGGTTACGTCTAAGGCTGTCGTTGGCTCATCCGCAATGATGATGTCCGGATTGTTGATGATTGCATTCGCAATGGCCACTCGCTGCCGCATGCCGCCAGACAACTCATGCGGATATGCTTTCATACGCTCCGCCGGCGCAGGAATGCCAACTCGCTTCAATGAATTGCAGACTGCCTCGTCAATCTCCCGTTGATTTTTCTTGGTATGAATTGCGAGCGTCTCACCGAGCTGGGCACCAACCCGCATTACCGGATTCAACGACATCATCGGGTCCTGGAAAACCATCGCAATGCGGTTGCCGCGCAGTTCATTCCACCGCTTCGGGCTGGCCTTGCTGATATCTTCTCCGTTGAAGAGGATTTCGCCGCCGACGACGTATCCAGGCGGATCAACCAGATTCATTAGCGAGAACGCCGTTACGGATTTACCTGATCCCGACTCGCCCACAATTCCAAGCACCTTGCCCTTTTCGAGAGAGAAGGAAATCTTGTCCACTGCCTTCGCAATTCCGGCGCTGGTATGGAATTCTGTCGAGAGATTTTTTACGTCTAACAATGCCATTTGAAATTCCTCTACACATCCAGTTTTGGATTGAGAACCGTGCGAAGCTGGTCGCCGACAAGATTGATCGAGACCACCAGAGCAACAAGGGCAATTCCAGGAAAGACGCTGATCCAATATTCATTCGATAGCATGTAGTCGAATCCGTTAGATATCAGCAAGCCCAATGAAGGCTTCGTTTGAGGCAAGCCAATCCCCAAGAAACTCATGGTGGCTTCCAATGTAATTGCATGCGCCATCTGCAACGTCGCTGTGACCACCAGCGGGGCCATGCAATTCGGCAGGATGTGTCTGAACATGACGCGAGAGGATGACAGGCCCTGTCCGATCGCTGCTTCGACGTACTCCTTGTTTCGCTCCACTTGCGCCGATCCGCGCACGTTTCTGGCGAAGTATGCCCATTGCACCAGCACGAGGGCGAGCAAGGTTTTGTCGACGCCTTGACCAAGTGCAGCCAGCAACACAAGTGCAATGAGAATCGACGGAATGCTGAGCTGAACGTCTACGATCCGCATGATGACGGCATCGATCTTTCCACCGAAATGCGCCGAAATCAGTCCAACGCACGTTCCCACCATGAGTGCCGCCAATGCACTAGCAACACCGATACCGATGCTGATTCGTAAGCCATAGAGAATGGCGCTGAAGACATCTCTTCCCGCACCATCCGTGCCAAGGAGATAATAGTGCTGACCGTCATTGCTATAAGACCCAGGTCCCTTTTCTGCCTCAAGGATTGACACCACACCAAGATCATATGGATTTTGAGGAGCGATAAACGGTGCAAACAGTGCAACAACGACAAGCAGCAACAAGAATCCGGCCGCAATAGTGCCGACCCGCCCTTTGGCAAACTGGCGCCAGAATCGTTGAATTGGAGTTTCAGGCGGAGGGAGAATTGCCCCTGCACTGTCAATTAAGTGTCGAGAAGTTATATCGTTCATAGGTGCATAAGACTCTGGGTTTTTATTTGTGAACGCAGCCGCCGTTTTACTTTTTTCCATCGTGCTTGCCTTTGTCGCTTGCCTGCATACGCTTTAAGCCGTCTTGGTGCGAAGGCGCGGATCGAGAATCATGTACAGGACATCGACCACAAAATTGATCACAACGAAAAGGAGTAGCGTGACCATGAGATATGCGACGACAACTGGACGGTCCAGCGTGAGCACCGAATCGATAATAAGTTTTCCCATGCCAGGCCAAGCGAAAATGGATTCTGTAACTAGGGAGAAAGCAATGAGCTGACCGAATTCGATGCCCATAACGGTAATGATCGGGATCATTACGTTTGGGGCGATATGGCGGAGCATCAGTCGGCTTCCATACACGCCTTTTGCACGCGCAAACTTGACATACTCCTGCAATGCGACATCTCTTGTACCGGCCTCAGTCATTCGGACAACCAGACCGATCTGAGCCATGGCCAGAGTGATTGCAGGTAGGAAGACATACTTGGCGCCATCCCAAGTTAGAAAACTCACCTCTATTCCAAACAAGGTACTGGTAGGTCCGCGCCCACCTGATGGAAGCCACCCCAGATTCACAGAAAATATGAGGATAAGAATGAGGCCGAGCCAGAAGGCGGGAACCGTAACACCGGCAATTGAAAACCCCATTGCCAGCTTATGAAAGACGGTCCCGGGCCGGAGTCCTGCCCACATCCCGATTGGAATACCGATGACCAAAGCCAGAAAAAGCGCCAGCACCGCCAACTCCAGTGTCGCAGGAATTCGCTCAACGATAAGATCGATGGCAGAACGATTGAAGACAAATGATGTGCCGAGATCCCCGTGAGCCGCCTTTACCAGGAATCTCCAGTATTGCTCGTACCATGGCAAGTGCAGGCCAAGCGACCTTGCAGCCTGTTCGATTTCCAGCTGATTGGCATCCGGTGCTACCAGGAGGTAAATCGGGTCGCCGACAATATTTATGCCGACGAAAGCAATCAGCGACATGATCAGAACTACCAACGCACTTTGCAGCGCGCGCCTTATTAGAAGCTCAACCATTCTTTCATCCCACTCCGCAAATTGTAATGAGCGCGCCATGACGGAGATTGAACATCAGGCGGTATGCTGGCGTTCGCCTCCAGCCCCAGATATCCTGAATTCATCCAACCACACATGAAAGCAGCGTTGCCCTGCATTTTGACGATACCCAAATAGCGACTCCCGGGCCGACTCGAACGCTGAGTCGGACGATGCCCAGATCTGTTTCTATTTGCGCCATCATGTTTCGACTGATGATACGATATATCATTGAATGATACGACGTCAAGTGATATTTGGTGGCTTCAAGGAAAGACGCTTCGGGCTTGTTACTTATTGCAACAACCGGAACTGGCCTGTTTTCGGTGATCGCATGCGGAAACCGGCAAGAAATCGCACATACAGGTTCAAACATAAAAATCCCGGCCACACGGAATATTGTTTTCACGTTGCCAAACTCCTGGTGGCTGTGCCGCCCATTTTCGTTTCAACTGCTTTACAAGACCTTCGGTTTGCTTGCCGACTTTGATTTGAACCACAGCGCAGCCATACAGCACGCCAACCCGTTCAGGAAAAAAGCTGGCCTTATCCCTGTTTGATCGGCAATCGCCGCGCTTGCCAGCGCCCCGAACGGCGCAACACCAATGAACGCCATGATGTAAAAGCTTGCAATCCGCCCACGCATCTCGGCTGGGGCTAATGACTGAAAGATGGTGTTAGTGCCCGCCGCAGCCACTGTCATGCCGCAACCAACCAAACCCAATGCAAGCAGCGCCGGGAGCATTGTTGCTGTCAGTGCGAAGACGCACATGGCCAGACCGGATAACCCTGCAGCGATGGCAATCACGCCGCCCAACCCTTCCGTGCTGCGCCGCGAGGCCAGATACAGCGTCCCTGCAACGGTACCTATACCGGACGCCGCAAGGAGATTCCCGAGCAGGGTCGCGTCGCCCCCTAGGACGTCCCTTGCAAACACGGGCATCAAGGTCATGTAGGGCGCGATGCACCACGACACAGCGCAAACCAGCACAAAACCGGTTCGGATCGGCTCGATCTGCAAAACGTATCTGCCGCCATCCATGAAGCTATGCCAGTAATTGATGCTGGCATCAGCAGAGTGTGTATCGTGCCAGTCGATTTGCCACAGGGCGAAGATGATTGCCGCAAATGAAAGCGTGTTTATGGCAAAGCAAGTCGCTTCACCGAATGCCGAGACAACGAACCCAGCAATCAGCGGTCCGGCTACGCGTGCCACATTCACCAGCAGCGAGTTCAGTGCGATCGCGTTTGGCAAATGCGCTTTATCGGAGACAAGGGTCGTCAGCATGGCCTGGCGCAAGGGCGCGTCGAACGCCGACGCGATTCCCAGCGTAAGCGCTAGAAGCAGGAGATGCCAAGGCTTGATCAATTCAAACCATGCAAGCAGGGTTAGCACGACGGCTTGTCCCAGCATGATGTATTGAATGATGGTGATCAGCTTGCGCTTATTGCCATGGTCACCAAGGATGCCGGCAAATGGAGCGATAAAGAACACCGCTCCCTGGCTGCAAAAACCGATCATGCCGAGAAGCGAGATCGAGCCGCTCAAACGGTATGCAAGCCATCCCATGGCCACTCTCTGCATCCAGGTACCAATCAGCGATACGCCATGACCAAATGCATAGAGCCGGAAATTTCGGTGCTCCAGTGCGCGAAGAATGGGCGGCATTCGACTCATCTGTTCGGGAGGGAGGCTGGGATCACGACATGAATCGGTCCGCACGGCTGCCGGATATGAGCTGCGCTTGCTGACGCATGAGACGGGAATGACGAGTTTGCAGCATGTGCAACCACGAATCGCTCATTTGCGAGAAAAGCGTGGCAGTCGCTTGACGAAGGATTTGCACGAATATGAACGGATCTATCGTTCACAAATGCCATTGAATCGGGTTACAAGGCAGGACAACCGGACGGCAAGCAACCCATATCCAAGCTCTGTGTTAGCCAAATCGATCTTTGATTGAGCCGATAGGATCGACCCATTGGTTATGAATGACATAAGTCGACTCTCCCAATGACAGACCGCACTTCACCAATTGCCGGTTCGAACTGGTAGCTGAAAAGGAATGCATGTTCAACTTGGAGTTCTTTTGTGATGCTTGCTCACTCGAGTATGCAAGCAAGCAAGCAACGCCAACGAAAATGTGAGCCGCATCACCAGAACGTTGTTCCTCACCCACCGAGCGTTTCGTTTCGTTATGCGATACAGTATATTGCTAATCGATACGACGTCAAGAACTTTGTTGTCTTGCAGAAATTGACGAATCAGGGATCCCAAGTGGGTAACAGTCATTACCAACCCGCATCTCAACGATTGAATGAACGCATGGTGAAAAATGCTCCGAAGCGTCGCGGGCTAGTTCATGAAATGTCTTTGGGCCGGAGCAATACTGCATGAAACGTGCTGAGGCGTTATGCAGGATGATTGGACAGTTCTGGCTTGCAACCAAGCTGTCAGAAGTACGAGTGATCAACTTCCTGTCAGTTGCTTCTGACGTGTTGAAGTGATTGAGAGACCTGTCGGGATTTGACGGAATCGAAAACGTGAGTACATGCGTACCATGTCGACACGATTGAAAGTGGCCCGACAATGGAGCAGTGCCACCAGTTGGCGGCACTGCTTAGGACAATTGTCATGCCGCCAGAAAGCCGATGTCGCATCGCCTTGATTTTGCAACGCCCCGCGTAACGACAATGACAAGCCCGTGGAATGTGGTGAGCCGGTCGCGATTGCGGTGACGGGAAATCAGTTAGATCGGCGTTTCACTTTTGGACATATCCCAGGTCTGCCGAAAACGCCTGCGCACCTGTTTGCAGAATGTCGATGTAGTGCGGTAGCTCTTCCTTCGAAACGCGACTGGCAGGCGCCGTCATGGAAAGCGACCCAATGACGCTGTTGGTCGCGTCACGTATCGGGACAGCAGCTGCGATCGTATCCGCGACTTTTTCCGCCAACGACACGGAGTAACCCTGTTCCCGAATTTTCTTTAGCTCTTTTTCAAGCTGACTACGCTTGGTAATTGTGTTGGCCGTGTATTGTTCGCGGCCAGCTGCAAGTACCTTTTCCTGCACGTCTTCCGGCGCATAAGCCAGCAACAGCTTTCCTGACGCGCCGACGTACAAAGGCCGCCTATCACCCATCTGGGTGTGAATGCGAATGGCATTCGGCGCGTCCCACCATGCGACGCATACAGTCTCCAGATTATCGCGAACCCGCACCAACACGGTTTCTTTGCAGCGCTGCCCGATTTCAGGAAGATGAAATTTTGCCAAATTGGTAATATTCACCTGCTCCTGGGCAGCAGCACCGATAAAAAGTGCCCGGTAGCCAAGACTATACGTCGCTAGTGGCTCTTTCCTGCGTACCAATCCACTCTCCTCCAGTGTTCCGAGAAGGCGGAAAGCACGTGCCTTCGTGGTGCCGGAACGCTTGGCGAGTTCTGTTACGCCTAAATCAGGCTGCTGTGCGACCAGAAACAGCAAATCCATGGCCGCACTCACCGCCTCGACGGTGTAAGTCATATTTGATCAAATCCTTTAAATTCTGTTATAGACGAAGCGAACTTGTCTGTTTGTCGACGCCGGGCAACCGATGAGAAACGGCGAACACCATAGCAATCATGCATCGGCCAAAATACTGCCAAGATAAAACAAACCACTATTCTCCCAGAACCATCGATGACGTGCCACGGAGCCCAATTTGCCGCACAAGTACTTGAGAACATACAACAATCGAACAAATGCAGTAAATCAAATATACGACTGTTTGTTATTGGGTTTGCAATACCCCCCATTACGTACTAATCCTATTTCAACAGCCAGTCGTCCGATCACACCTTCATCGGCAGGATCACCATTTGCAAGCTTTCAAAATGCAATCGTCTTTGTATTGCCAGCGCAGCTTGATTATGCAGGAGCCTGGTGAACCAATTGTCGTCTTCAAAAATGAGTTTGCTGGTGAAAAATATCGAGTTCGGATATTCCGCGCTGATGTCTTCGCAAAGTTTGGTTACCTTGTCGACAACGTCGGTTCCGAAACCGAGATAAGCGGATGACGCCATTCCATGGCTATGGCAGAAGTCGACAAAGTATTTGAGTGTCGCATTCGCTTCTGCACGCATTTGCTCGACAGCACCCTCTCCGCCATAAGCATGAGAATCCACGGTGCGTGCGTTGACGAAAATAAAATTCTTGAAGTGGCCTGGAAACATGCGCTGCACCCAAAGCAATGCATGCAGACCACCTCCGCGAGAGCTTCCCACGATGAACACGGCAGTTTGTGCTTCGGGGTCCGGAATGACAGGCCCGGGATGCGAACCAAACGGTTGATTGGCGAAAACCTGGTCGACCGAATGTATTGCATCCTTGGTGTCGTGATAGTGTTTGCGGATGTACAGGCATAGCGATGCGATGGCGCCGATGATCACGACTGCTGCCCATCCTCCTTCGGCGAATCGTTCCACCAAAAGTACCGCGAGGATGCTTGCGCAAATAACGAATCCCGTCAGCGAGAGGGAGAATCGTTTCTTCCAGACCTTGAGTTCCTTCCGGTGGCGCCACCAGTAAAGACACAGGCCAAACAAGGAGATCGCGAATGTAAGGAATACTGAAATCGAATACAGCACGACAAGCAGCGTCACGCTGCCACCTGTCCAGAACAGGATCGCCAAGGCGGCGATGCCCATCATCAGGATGCCGTTTTGGGTGACCAACCGCGTGGAGAGGTAGCGGAA
>NZ_DAIUCO010000037.1:0-27325 GCF_036846085.1 Noviherbaspirillum sp.
GCAGCAGATGACGTGCCTGACCAGCGTCCGGCGCCAGCGTGAACGTACCGGACGGGCCCAGCACCTGCAGGGTGTCGCCAGCGCGGAGTTGCTCGTTGAGCCAGCCGGACACCCGTCCACCCGCAATACGTTTGATGACGATATCCACCTGCTGGGATTGCTGCACCGGGCTGGAGATCGAATACGCCCGGCGGTGCTCCTCGCCGTCGATGGTCACCACGACCGTGAAGAACATGCCGGGCGTGAAAGTGATCGGCTGGCCGTCAGGGCGGGCCAGGACCACGCGGATGGCATCCAGTGTCTCCCTGGCGACCTCTACCACGTTCATCGGAGTGGGATGAAGGAGTTCATGCGGTGGAGCGGCCGACCGCGCGGGCAGCTGGGGCTCGAACGTCCTGAATGTCTTGCGATGAGACGTTGAGGTAGCGGCAGCCGACTGCTCAGGCCGTCTGTTACTGATGAGTCTGACCATGTCCCGGCGGAGATGGTTGAGCCTGCGCAGCAGTGACAATTGGGGCTTCCTCCAGAGCTGAACAGCTTTCCCAACCGATGGTCACACGACCAACGCACTTGGTCAAGCGGCCAAATGCTCATAAACTAACAGGGGGAGTCGGAGCCACCACTCGGGGATTTACCCTCCGCGAACCGTGTCCTCAAGAAAACTGCGATGACTTAATAGCTGTCCTCCAACCGTCCGTTGAGCAGACCCTCCCGCTTATCGCAGATGCGTATCGGTCACTTGTAAACATGATCATCGTTGGTCAGCCATCCAACGACAGGAAGACGGGCCAGGACGCATCAGTTGTCACGTTGGGCTGGCGAAGCTGGTGCGATGCCATGTGTGAGGGATGCGCATGTACTTACGCCAGCAAAGTAAGGTGTTCGACGACAGGCTTAGAGCCAGCTCATTGATGTGTTCACTTTCGAAAAGGGGTATTGCATGAAAAAAATGATAAAGCGCAGCCTCATGCTGTTGCTCAGCCTGCAGCCGGTGACCTCGATGGCGGAAGATGTGACTCGCAACCTTCAGGTGAATGGATTCGCCACCGCCTCCGCCGCGTGGCTCGATAATGACCAGGGCGGCGAATACATCCAGGATGCTTACGGCAATCCCGGGTACACCGAAAAGCCGGACTTCGGCAAGGAGTCCGTAGCCGGACTCCAGATAACGTATCGAATCGATGACCGTAGCAATCTGGTCACCCAGCTTCTCAGCGAAGGGCGCAACGAATACACCCGCGGAGATATCGACATCACCCTGCCCCCGGTGATTCCCGGCGATCCGTTGAACCTGGATCAAAGTCCGACCAGCTTCGCGAGTCTCGGCGCCTCGTACGACGATGGCCGCTGGTTTCTGGCCGCAGATGCGCACAAGCTGACCTGGTTATCGTGACTCATCCAAATACCGCCATGACCAGCATTACTTCAACGCAACTCGAGCGCCTGTATTTCGGCATGTCAATGCAGACATTTTTAATCTTGCAGACGACCAAATTGCCAATGTAATGGCGTACACGGTGGCGTTCGATGTTTACAACCGTGTTCAGCTTGAGCTTGGCCGAGTTTTTGAAAAACTGAAGTACGCACCAAGAGTTATCCAAGAGCGTCTGGCACAAGCGCTAGACTACATCATGGTTGTTGTTAATCGGTCGATGGAAAAGGCGCGCTCCGGCAGTGTGCAGCGCTCCATGCGAGAGATTGCGTCCTCGGCGCTACAAGACGCGCTTACGGTGTTTTCAGAATCATGAAGATCCTTTGCTCAAGCATTAATGCTCTGCCCGATAGATTGCCTGCGGGTACTCGGGCATTCACCTTCTTGGAAGCGTCCCCCCGCGCTGATATCGGACGCATCGCCTGTGGTTGGCGAAGTGAGTTGGAAAGCGTTGGTTATGCTCCGTCGATCCCGGTATGGGATTTCATGCTTTTTTGTTTTGCTGTTTATGCGGCCGATGTAGTAGTTCTTCGAAAAGGCACTGCCGATGGCTGGACGCGTCAGATTGAGCTCGATATCACGGTCAATGACCCTCGTCCATGGGTGGTTCAGCGAAAGCTGCGAACCGCATGCGCACGAGTGCCGTAGCTGCCTCCTCATTGGGGGGGGTTCTGGCGACGGCCCGTGATGGGACAGACCCGGGTATCAATGCGTGGGTTGCTTCGATAAAGCAACGCGGCCTATCAGCGCAGGACGCCGCCCTTGAAGTTGTGCAGAAGTTGGTGCCAACCGGGGGAAGTATTGACGAGGAGTCTGCAAGGAACGCGATGAGTCAGGCCATTGCTCATCTCTACGAGGTGGACCCTAAGCCGGCTCCCTGATGGAGCGATAGCGACTGTTTTTGATGTCGATGGAGAAGGCAAGAACCTTTTCTATAGCAAGGTGCTCAAAAAAACACCCGAGCAAATGAGTAAATACTGGACCCGAATGATGTTCACCGGCAAAGCCCAACCACCCCGCACAGTCAAATCCGAGGAACTGAAGGCCGCACTGCTTCAAAAGTCTGGATCCATTGGCTACATGGATTCCAGCAAGCTGGATGGGAGCCTGAAAGTAATTACCTTGGTACCTGATAAGTGAGGCAGTATTTCTCACGCCCTTCCTGGCAACACAGTGCAAATCGGAAAGTCATCCCTGATTCGAGATTGTCATCATAAGGGCCTCGCCAATGGCGGGGCCTTTGTGTGCTCCAGTTAGCGTCGTTGGCTCTTCAAGTATTCTCTACACAGCTGAAAACCATAGCCCCGAATCAGCCGATGGCCACGCGCCGGTTCAGATCAAAGTTGATGCGGGAGACATTTCAGCCTACATCCAGTGGGACAACTGTAAGCCCCCCCGTCAACTGGACACTAGTTTGTAAAAGCCGCTGCTAGTGTTGCTTTGAATTTTTGGCGGTATTCAAGCGGAGTTTGTTTGAGAGCGCTTCAGCTTTTCCGGGACGAGCCGACAAGGCGCCGGTACTGCTCAGGCGACTGGCCAAACCAGCGTTTGAAGGCACGCCTGAAGTTGGCGCTGTCATGGTAGTTCAGCAACGCGGCAATGTTTTCGATCGACAGTGAGCTTTCACGGAGGTAGCTGGCCGCCTGGCTGGACAGGATGTCATCGCGAATCTGTCGAAAATTGCTGTTCTCCTGTTTCAGCTTCCGGGCCAGAGTGCGCTTACTCATGAAAAGAGTGGCAGCGGCTTCCTCTTCACTGAGTGTGCCGGGCGGTCGGGATAACATCATTTTCTTGAGGCGGTTCTGGTAGCTGGACGTCTGTGTCTGCAGTTGCGCCAGCATGGTCTCACACGTCTGCAGAGCGAGGCGATAGCTCTCGTGATTGGCCGAAGCGTTCGGCTCATGACACAACGCCAACGGCAATCGGAGCGTCAACTGATCACAGCCGAAATCAATCTGCCCGGACAGATACTCTGAATAAATCGCCAGGTATTCGGGCGCTGGATGGGTGAAGCCTATTTCCGCCTCGTCCAGAGGACGGCCGACAATGAATTCGCCGAACTCAAGCAGTACCGAGATAATCAACTCCGCCATACAGCGCAGAAGTTCATCATCGAGCGGCATCTGGAAGGTCGGTCTACATTCGAGGTCATCTTCTACTTCCTGCAAGTTCAGCTCGATAACGCTGGCACGGGTGGGTAGAAAGGTGTGTATCGCCTGAAGCGCGCTGAGCAGGTTCGGGCTGCTGGAGGCGGCAAAGCCCATCGCGCCGTGGGTTGCTGGCGTCAAGCGCTTACCCAGCCGCAAACCGAATCCTGGTTGGCCGGACAACTCCAGAGCGTTGCGCAGAATCTGTATCTGCTGGACAGGGGTAATCAGGCCATCCTCACTCAGCAGCTGCAGGGCGCTGAGGCTGGTTCCCTGGAGCAATTCGGGTAATTGCCGGGCTGTCAGGCCGAGTTCGCGGGCGATCAGCCGTGAATAGTTCGACGGAATATCGGCGCCCGGATTGTCCCTTGCATCAGTAAGTTGCGTCATGGGGATCGGCCCTGAAGAATGGCTAGATTGTCTCTAAATGACCCCCTTGCTGTCAAGAAATGACCTCCTCGTCATGGCGATGCGGAATGACCATCAGCACAAGACCTAATTGCAGGAGAAAGGCATTGGCCAAGATCACGTTTTTTGAGCATAACAACACCGAGCATGTTGCCGAGTTCGAGGCAGGCACTACGTTGATGCAAATCGCAGTCACCAATGCGGTGCCCGGTATAGACGGGGATTGCGGCGGAGAGTGCGCGTGTGGGACATGCCACATCATCGTTGACGAGCAGTGGTTCAAAAAGACCGGTGAGATCGCTGATGCCGAAGAGCAGATGCTGTCCATGACACCGGAGCGGACTGGCACCTCGCGTCTTGGCTGTCAGGTCAAGGTTACAGAAGCGATGGATGGCATGATCGTCTATTTGCCTGAATTCCAGATGTAAAAAATGCGGAGCAAACAATGATAACGAAATCAAGCGAAACCGCCACGATTCAGACAAAAGTGATAAACGCCACATCCAGATTGGTGCCCATGCACTTGCAGATCAAGGCACTGAAGATGCTGATGAAGGCAAAGAGAAAGACCGTCGGGGCCAAGACCCCGATGCTGCACTTTGTCGAAGTTCCGTTGCCCGATGTTAATACTCTGGCTCTTGAAGACATCGATATCAGTAACCCGTTTCTGTATCGGCAAGGCCAGTGGGGCGCCTATTTCAAGCGGCTCCGGGACGAGGCGCCGGTGCACTACCAGAGTAACAGCCCGTTCGGGCCCTTCTGGTCGGTTACACGTTATGACGATATTTTGTTCGTGGACAAGAGTCATGAGCTGTTTTCCTCCGAGCCGCAAATCGTTCTGGGGGATCCTCCGGATGGCTTATCAGTAGAAATGTTCATCGCCATGGACCCGCCCAAGCACGACGTACAGCGCCGCGCGGTTCAGGGGGTTGTGGCGCCGCAGAACCTGAAGGAAATGGAGGGGCTGATTCGCAGCCGCACTGGAGAGGTGCTTGACAGTCTACCTCTGAACAAGCCATTCAACTGGGTGCCGACGGTATCGAAGGAGCTGACTGGTCGTATGCTGGCGACTTTGCTGGATTTTCCCTACGAGCAACGTCACAAGCTGGTTGACTGGTCAGATCGCTTGTCCGGTGCATCATCGGCCACTGGCGGTGAATTTGCCGATGAAGATGTCATGTTCGACGATGCTGCAGACATGGCATGGTCTTTTTCCAGACTTTGGCGCGACAAGGAAGCACGTCGTGCAGCCGGTGAGAAGGTCGGTTTCGACCTGATCAGCATGATGCAGAGCAACGAGGATACCAAGGACCTGATCAACCGTCCGATGGAGTTTATCGGTAATCTGGCGCTGCTCATCGTCGGCGGCAACGACACCACGCGCAACTCAATGAGTGGTGGCGTGCTGGCCCTGAATCAGTTTCCCGAGGAATTTGCCAAGCTGAAGGCGAACCAAGAGCTGATTCCGAATATGGTATCGGAAATCATCCGTTGGCAAACCCCGCTAGCACATATGCGTCGGGTTGCCACCCAGGATATCAAGCTCCATGACCAGACCATCAGGAAGGGCGATCGCGTGCTGATGTGGTACGCCTCGGGCAATCGTGACGAACGGAAATTTGAAAATCCTGATCAATTCATCATTGATCGTAGCGATGCGAGAAATCATATGGCGTTTGGCTATGGCGTTCACCGTTGCATGGGAAACCGCCTCGCTGAACTGCAACTACGCATTCTGTGGGAGGAGTTGCTCAAGCGTTTCGATGACATCGAAGTGGTTGGCGTTCCGGAGTTGGTACAATCCAACTTTGTGCGGGGCTATTCCACGCTGATGGTCAAGTTGACGGCTAAAAGTTGATGAGCCATCAGGCTGGGGAGGCGTCAGAGCAGTTTGATTATGTGGTGGTCGGCGCCGGCTCAGCTGGATGTGCTGTCGCTAACCGCCTGTCCGAGAGCGGCCACTATTCCGTGCTGCTGCTTGAGGCCGGGCCGGAGAGCCGTTGTAACCCGTTCGTGAACATGCCGCTGGGCTTTTTACAGCTGATGTTCAGCCGTCGCTATAACTGGCAGTTCAACACCGAGCCGCAGCGGCATATGTATGGTCGCTCGTTGTTCCAGCCACGGGGCAAGATGCTCGGAGGGTCGAGCGGCATGAACGCGCAGGTTTATATCCGCGGTCATGCCCGGGACTACGATGAATGGGCGCAGCTGGGCTGCTACGGATGGTCGTACGAAGAGGTGCTGCCTTATTTCACGAAGTCGGAGAATTTCGAGCCGCCATTGAACCAGCGTGATGCGGCGTTTCATGGTCGTGGAGGCCCACTCAATGTTGCCGAACGCCGCTATACCAATCCCCTTAGTCAGGTGTTTGTTGAGTCTGCAATGCAGGCTGGATACCGCTACAACAGCGACTTTAACGGCCATGATCAGGAAGGCGTAGGTTTTTACTATGTCTATCAGAAAATTGGTGCGCGATGCAGCAATGCACGCGCCTATCTTGAGCCAGCGGCAGGACGCTCGAACCTGACGATACGCAGTGGTTCACACGTCACCCGAGTACTGCTCGAAGGGACGCGTGCTGTCGGAGTGGAGTATCGAAGTGGGACGGGCTTGGTGCAGGTTCGAGCGGCGCGCGAGGTAGTGCTCTGCGGTGGCGCATTCAAGTCGCCACAGCTGCTGATGTTATCCGGGATCGGTCCGCGAGAGGAACTCGTTCGGCACGGCATTGAGGTGCGTCACGCGCTGGAAGGCGTAGGGCAGAATCTTCAGGATCATATCGACGTGTTCGTCCGGGCCAGGGCACGCACCCGCCTGGGCATTTCGATGCATCCAAGCTTCTGGCTCAAGGGACTATGGGCCGTGCTGCAGTATCTGGCCGGTCGGCGCGGCGTGCTGTCCAGCAATGGTGCCGAAGCCGGCGGGTTTATCCGCTCCCGGCCGCAAGAGCCGATTCCCGATCTGCAACTGCACTTCGGGCCCATGCTGTACGCTGATCATGGGCGGGACATAAAGACCGCGATGAGTGGTTATGGCTACATAGTCATGATCTACGTGCTTCGGCCTTTGTCACGCGGGCGCGTCGGTCTGCACAGCGCCGACCCCTATGCGGCGCCGCTGATCGATCCCGCTTATTTGTCCGATCCTGCGGATGTTGAGCAACTAGTTCGCGGGGTGCGACTGGTGCGCGGGATTCTGGCGCAGCCGGCCTTTGCGCCGCACCATGATGTCGAGGTTTCCCCCGGAGGGGCGCTGTTGGCGGACCATGACCTCGCTGACTGGGTGCGGCGCAGCGCTGAGTCGGCATATCACCCGGTCGGTACGTGCAAAATGGGCGTGGATTCGCTGGCAGTGGTGGATCCGCGTTTGCGAGTGCATGGGGTGCAGTGTCTGCGCGTGATCGACGCCTCGATCATGCCGACCCTGGTGGGTGGCAATACGAATCAGCCGGCGACCATGATCGGCGAGAAAGGCGCCGCGATGATGCTTGAGGATGCCGCCACACCCGGTGGCTGAAAATCCCCTTCCCGTAATTCAGTTCGAGAGAGGCAATGGCCAACAAATCGCATGAGGTGACCGTCATCGTTGGGGGGGGGCATGCAGCAGGAGCGCTTTTGGCGGCCTTGCTGCAAAGCGGATATCAGCATGAGGTGGTGCTGGTCGGTGAAGAACCGCATCCACCGTACCAGCGACCTCCTTTGTCGAAGAATTATCTGGCAGGTGAGGTTGAGCAGGAGTCACTGTACCTGAAGCCGCGCTCGGTATATGAAAATGCAGGCTATCAATTGCGGATCGGTGTGCGTGTCGATCAGATCGACCGAAGCAGCAAAACCGTCAGATTATCCGATCAGAGCACGATCCAATACGACCGCCTTGTCCTGGCAACGGGCTCACAGGTTCGTCGCCTGAAGTCGCCCGGGGCCGAGTCGAAGGGCATTTATTATTTGCACGACATCGCTGACGCGGATGCCCTGCGCGAGGAGCTCGTTCCGGGCAAACGTCTGGTCATCGTCGGCGGCGGTTTCGTCGGCCTTGAGGTCGCTGCCAGCGCCATCAAGAAGGGTGTCAGTGTCACGGTGCTGGAAGCTGCCGAGCGTCTGATGCAGCGGGTTACCGGGCCGGAGATGTCCGCCTTTTTCTATGCCAGACACCGTGAAGCCGGGGTGGACGTACGACTGGACACAGGGGTGATAGGGTTCGAAGCAGGTGATCACGGGTGTGTTGCTGGGGTCAGGCTGGCGAATGGCGACACGGTGTCTGCGGATATCGTGCTTGTTTCGATTGGCGTGATACCGGATACCGCACTGGCAGAAGCGGCCGGCCTAGCCTGCGATGGCGGCATTCTCGTTGACGAGTTTACTCGCACCGATGACCCTGCGATTCTGGCGATCGGCGACTGCACACGTCATCGCAATCTTTTCTTTGAGGACAGGCTACGGCTTGAGTCGGTAGCCAATGCTGTAGACCAGGCGCGCACTGCCGCAGCGGTATTGATGGGTGAGGAAAAGCCCTACGATAGCGTACCGTGGTTTTGGTCGAACCAATATGACATTCGTCTGCAGATGGTCGGGTTGTCACAGGGCCACGACCAGCGTGTCATGCGCGGCAGCCTCGGGGACAAGGGATTTGCAGTGTTCTATCTGCGCGACGGCTGCGTCATCGCGGTCGATGCAGTCAACCTGCCGATCGCCTTTATGGTCGGCAAACAGTTAGTGCAGCGACGCAAGGCTGTCAGCACTGACTTATTGAGCGATCCGCATACCGATCTGAAATCTCTGCTCTGAAGCCGCTCATTGGCAGCATGGCTGGAAACACGCAGTGGAGCCTGATGTACGTGGAGCAGAAATTCGAGAAGCTGGCGAAGAGCGGATATGCGGTGGCGTGAGGCAGGAAGTGACCTGAAATGACGCGTGTGTGAGTAATTTCAGGAGCGGCAGACGGAATAAGGAAAATTCACGCGACAGACTGAAAATGAAACCGCGCCATAATGTGGCGCCGTTGCTGAAGGCGCGGCTTTCGCTGAAAAGACTTTTTTACAGCCTCAACCGGTGTTTTTCATCTGGAAGCGAAATTCTTCCAGCACGACGGCGATCCCCCCCCGTATTTTCCGATGATGCCTCGTCCTCAAGGGCAACCAGTTCTGCTGCCACCGGCGAATCCCGCAGCAAGAACAAAACGAGGAGAAAGACCTTGAAAATATATCTGATCATCGCCCAAGCCCATCCCGAACTACTCGCATTACTTGTTATTTCTTGCCAGTCATGCCCAGGGCAACTGCTTGTGCCATGCCCCAGTTCTGTATGAGCATGTTTGCTTGCTGGTGGACTGTTAACGGCAGAGTATGGGCGGCGTTACACGCTGCGCGGTCAATGACCGTCTGAATGCCTGGCCGGTCCACAGCTAATTTGGTTGTCCGGCCATGCAAGGTTTTTGAATGTATATCGCAACGCGTATGTCCATGAAACCAAATGTCGGCAAGCATTCAGCGCCCCGCCTTTACTCAGACAAAACAAAGGGTTACAATAAATTCCCGTGCATCTTGATGGGCTCGCAGGCATTCTGCCGTGTCCTCTACACCAAATATGTTTGCTCCGCTAATAATCAGCCAGGCCGTTGATTCGTTACTTGACCAACAGGCGGAGCTTGTTCGGCATCAGCCTGGAGCCCTTGAGAACGGCACGGCCAGTGATGGCTTCGGCTCGCCATGAGGCAACTGAAGCGCGCTGCCAAGCGCATTGGTAGCGATTCAAGTCATACAATCACCGGACGGTTGCAGGCTGTCAGTTGACCAATCGCGTCCTTTGTCGAGCCCATCCATGAATCAACCAAAGTCATCTGTTGGGAAACCCCGAGTCGACACCACAGACCGTGAGCTCATCCTCACGGCGGCCGCGCGGCTGTTCCGTGAAAATGGTTATGAGCGCACGACTGTGCGTCAAATCGCCGACGCTTGCGGCCTTCTGCCAGGGAGTCTGCATTACCGCTACCCGGCGAAAGAAGCCATACTGCTGGACATGATGAAGGCCGCGATCGAGCAGACCATCCGCGCCATCATTGATGCGACCGCCCCTGTCGCCGACCCTCTGCATAAATTGCGTGCTGCCATGCAGGCCCATATCCGGGTGCTGCTCTCCGGCAACGACATGTTCTATGTGCTGCTGTTCGAGTGGCGTTCGCTGAACGGTGAGGCCCGCGCAGCCATGATTGCCGAGCGCGACCGCTACGAGCGCTACTGGGCAATTTTGCTCGATACGCTAAAGGTGCAGGGCTATATCCGACAGGAAGTGGATCTGCACATGCTGCGGTTGATAGGACTGGGAGCGCTTAACTGGGTGGCCACTTGGTACCGGGAAGGCGGCCGCTATACCGAGGAGCAGATTGGAGACATGGCCTGGACCGTGCTAACCCAAGGCGCTCTGTTAGTCACCCATCACAATCAGGCATCACACATGTGATGCCGTTTTGAATTGTCCTGGCTTTACTAGCTACTTGCCAGACTTACTGGATTTTGCTGTTCGTACGGTACAGGTAATTGTCCTTACTTAAAACCATGCCGGCGTTCTGCATTGTGGAAGAGCCCGATGTAATCGAGAATGTCCTGCTGCACAGTAGCTGATGTATCGCAGTTTTTCCGCCATATCCGCTCGCGCGTCAATAGTTGGGAAAAGCTCTCCGCCATCGCATTGTTCTGACAGTTTCCACGTCGACTCATGCTGGAAATCAAGCCGTTCGCCTTCATGAATGCCAACCAGACATAGCTGGTGAACCGACTACCCTGATCTGATGGCATGATTGCCTCCTGCTCAGGCTTTCGTCGCCATACCACCATCAACATGGCGTTCAGCACAAGCGCTACGAGCGCGGCAGCATGGTGCTGACCAACAACTTGCCCTTAACCCCGTGGGCCTCGGCCTTCGCCGACAACCAGGCCCTGACCGCAGCCATGCTCAGCCGGCAGATCCATCACGCGCACAGCGTCCAGTTCAACGGAATCAGCTACCGCCTCAAGGACTAGCGCAAGGCAGGTGCCTCGCCCCGCAAACCCGTCACGCCTGAATAATCACCATATCCCAAGAGGTCAGTTTTCAATCGGCGTTGACACCCCCAGCCACGATCCCAGATTTTTTTAAATACACATCACCTAAATGAGATAGCTGCTCGCCCGTCATTAACGAGCTGCCCACATCAATCCATCGAAGCCCGCACTGATCCCAGTCGCGGGCTTTTTTATGCCCACAAGAAAGGAGATTTTCCATGCTTTGTCCGTTTTGTGGCGCCGATGCCGTTTTCAGCAAACACCACGGCCGGAAAATCGGCGGCACACTGGGCGCTATGGCAGGCGCAGCCGGAGGTGTTACCGAGGCTCTGACCGGCGCCCGCATCGGAGCCGCTGTCGGCGCCTTCATCGGTCCTGCCGGCTCTATTGCCGGGGCGGTCCTAGGTGGGCTGATCGGTGCGGCAGCCGGCTGTGCCACGGGCGCTGCCGTGGGCGAGGTCATTGATAAGCACATTCTCAATGACTACCAGTGCCTGCGGTGCCGGCGCGACTTCACCGACGAGTCCTGATCACCGGACCTCTCACCGACCGTATTCAGCTTTCTGCACCTCTCCGTTTCATCTCCCCCAATTTCATTTTTGAATGAGGAAGCTCTCATGGCTCATCTCGTCGAATCCATGGCCTATCTAGGTCAAACTCCGTGGCATGGCCTCGGTCATCAACTCCCTGCCCAGCAGCCCATCGAGGTCTGGGCCAAACAGGCTGGGATGGATTGGGAAATCCGTGAAACGCCGGTGCGCTTCATCACTGGCGCTGCCGGCAATCTCGGCGCTATTGAATCCTTTCCCGACAACAAGGTGCTGTTCCGCTCCGACACGCATGCCCCGCTATCCGTGGTCAGCCAGCGCTATCAGGTTGTGCAGCCTCGCGACATTCTGGAGTTTTACCGCGACCTCAGCGAAATCTCCGGCTTCGAGCTTGAGACGGCTGGGGTACTCAAGGGCGGCCGCAAGTTCTGGGCCCTGGCGAGGACCGGCCAGAGCGGTACGCTCAAGGGCAAGGATGTCAGCCGGGGCTATGTCCTGCTGGCCACGGCCTGCGACGGGACACTGGCCACCACAGCGCAGTTCACCAGCATCCGCGTGGTCTGCAACAACACGCTGGCCATTGCCCTGGGCAGGAACGACGGGGCGGTAAAGGTGCCGCACAGCACCCGCTTCGAGGCCGAGGCCGTCAAGAAGCAGCTGGGCATTTCCGTGTCGGGCTGGAAGGACTTCATGGATCGCATGAAGGCCCTCTCGGAACGGAAGATGAAGAACACGGAAGTACAGCGCTTCTTCCTGCAGGTGTTTACCGACACCAGCAGCAACGTCCGGTCCACGGGCACCACCAACGAAAGCGCCATGGCCAAAGCCCTGTCCCTGTACGAAGGCCGTGGCAAAGGCGCGACGCTGCCCTCGGCTCAAGGCACGGCCTATGGCCTGTTGAATGCGGTGACGGAGTTCGTGGATCACGAGCGCCGCGCCCGCAGCACGGACTACCGGCTGGATTCGGCTTGGTTCGGCCAGGGCGCCGCCATCAAGCAGAAGGCACTGGAGCAGGCCTTGTTGATGGTGGCCTGACGCCCTAGATCCTCACGGCATAAAGCCCGGCCCGCCTGCGCGGAGCCGGATCGGTCTTTATGCCACCTCCTCTCATCACGCCCTGTCCGGCCCCGTGCCGGATGGGGCGTTTTCATTTTCATCCTCGGAGAAAACGCATCATGCCAAATCCTCCTAACGCTGCAGTGGTTCCGATAGTCCAGACAACTGCCAACACGGACACCTTGGCAAATGACGTCATTCCACTCCCCGCGGCACTGGCGGCCGTCTGGGGAGCCTTTCTTTACGAAGGGCTTCTGGCACATATCCCGGACAAGGAGCGCAACCAGCAGATCCTGGATACCTGGAATCAAGGCTGCGTGGAGCTGGTCATCGCCGCCACCGCCTTCCTGCCAGAAGTCTGGCATCAGGCTTCAACAACCTGGGAAGGGCTGGAGCAGGATCTGCCTGGTGTCTTTGAGTACGAGGTGATTTCCCCCTTGGGGGTCTACCTCGGGGATTACCTGCTGTTCCATGACGGCCTGCTGCCTGATGTCGACACCATGAAACGCGTCATCCACGCCTTCATCCGGGATTTCTTCCGCCAGCAGGCGGCCTGACTCCCACAGCCTCACCGACCTTTCCTCCCTAATTTTCCACGCACACGCCCGGCCTCATGCCGGGCTTTTTCAGGACCTAGTCATGAACGTGTTTGAAGCCAAACCCAACGGCAAGTATGTCGCCCGCCGCCAGTTCGGCCCGGACGACGTGCTGGCTCTTGCTGCCGACATCGTGCGGCAGCGCCTGCAGCGCGGAGAGGTCATGGGCAGCCCCATCGCTACCCGGCACTACCTCGGCCTGCAACTCGCGGACCGAACCCGGGAGATTTTCGGTGTCCTCTTCCTGGACAGCCAGCACGGACTGATCGCCAATGAGGAACTGTTCCAGGGCACTATCGATTCCACAGCGGTCCATCCCCGCATCGTGGTACAGCGCGCCCTGCAGCTGAACGCCGCCGCCCTGATCCTCTACCACAACCATCCCTCTGGGCTGCCGGAGCCGTCAGCGGCGGACCGTCAAATTACCGAACGCCTGGTGCAAAGCCTCGCGCTTATCGATGTGCGAATCATCGACCACCTCGTGGTCGCCGGTACGGCATCGGTCAGCTTTGCCGAACGTGGCTGGCTGTAGCGCTTCCTTTTATTTCCTCCCTCAACGCCATACCGCCCGGTCGAACGCCTTGCGACACCGGGCATTTTGCTTTTGGAGCACTGCGTATGAACACCGATGCCTCGACAACAGAATCACCAGCATCAGTATCGCCCCTCACGTCTACTCGCGCTCAACCCGCCCTGCGGCTGGTCTCCACCAAGGGCCTCTCTCGCGAGGAATGGCTGGCCTACCGCCGCCAGGGCATCGGCAGCAGCGATGCAGCCGCCGCAGTCGGCCTGAATCCCTATCAGTCTCCGCTGGAGCTGTGGCTGGTGAAGACCGGCCGCGACGACCATCTGCCGGCGGTCGATCCGGAGGACGACACCAGCCCCATGTTCTGGGGCACAGTGCTGGAGCCCGTGGTGGCGGAGCGCTATGCCCGCCGCACCGGCTTCAAAGTCCGACGCTGCAATGCCGTGCTGCAGCACCCCAATCCCGACAAGGCCTGGATGCTGGCCAATATCGACCGGGAGGTGGTCGGCCATCCCGAGGTGCAGGTCCTAGAGTGCAAGACGGCAGGCGAGTTCGGTGCCCGGCTGTGGCGCGACGGCGTTCCGGACTATATCCAGTGCCAGGTGCAGCACCAGTTGGCCGTCACTGGCAAGCAGGCGGCGGATGTGGCCGTACTGATCTGCGGGCAGGAGCTGCGCATCCACCGTATTGAGCGGGACGAGGCCCTCATCGCCTCCCTTATCGAGCTGGAGCGGCGCTTCTGGCAGTACGTCGTCACCGACACGCCCCCGCCCGTGGACGGTTCGGACTCCTCTGCGCAAGCCCTGCAGGCACTCTACCCCATTGATCGGGGCGAAACCCTGGACCTGCGCGAGGATCCCGAGCTCTCGGCCACCTTCGACTCGCTGGTGGCGGTGCGGGTGGAGCTCGACGCTCGCAAGGCCACCGAGGCCCTGCTAAAGCAACGGATCCAGGAACGCATGGGCGAGGCCAGCCGCGCCCTCTTCGCTGCCGGCGCCGTGAGCTGGAAGAAGAGCAAAGCCGGCGCCCGCCGCTTCCTTATCCATCCCTGACCCGGGAGGCCACGCTGCCAAAGACGGCGCGGCCTTTCTGTCCTCTTTTCCTTTCCGGAGAACCACCATGATCAAAGGCTTGGCTATCACACCGCCCATTCTCGGACGTATCAGCATCGGCAAGGTCGTCGAGAAAAACGGCAAGCGCCTGCCCGAGAAGGACGACCAGTTCACCCTCACCACCCAGGTCCAAAATAGAGAAGGCTGGATTCCGCATCCGCTGGATGAGGAGCTGCGTCAGAAGGCTGGCAACGGCAAGCTGCGCAGCATCCCCGTACGAATGCTCTTCAACGATCCCGACCTCAACCTGCGGGCCGAATACTCCCTGTTTGACCGCACCAGCGGCCGGCCTCTATGCGTGGGCAACGGCGAGACATGCCGGCGTTACTCGCCGAACGGCATGCAGAGCCTGCCCTGCCCCTCCCCCGAGGGCTGTGATCTGGCCCGGGGCGGAGCCTGCAAGCCCTATGGCCGCCTGAACGTACATATTGGCGACGATGATGAACTCGGCACCTTTATCTTCCGCACCACCGGCTTCAACAGTATCCGCACCCTGGCGGCGCGGCTGCGCTACTTCCAAGCGGTGTCGGGTGGGCGTCTGGCCTGCCTGCCACTGGAGTTAAAGCTGCGTGGCAAGAGCACGACCCAGAGCCACCGAGCGCCGATCTACTACGTAGACCTTTGTCTGCGCAATGGCCAGTCGCTGGAGCAGGCGGTAGCGGAAGCACGGGAGCAGGAGGAGCGGCGACGCCAGGCCGGCATCGACCAGGCGGCGCTGGAGGATGCGGCTCGGGAAGGCCTTGGCAACGGTCTCTTCGAGGACCAGGAGGAAGATGTGCCCGCCCTGCTGGAGGAGTTTTATCCGGAGGCGGAAACAGGCCACGCCGACAATACGCCACGTGCCACGCTGCCGGGCAAAACCGGGCTACGGGAAAAGCTGGAGCAGCAGTCCGCCCGCATCGCCTCGAACTGAGGCGCCTGCATGGCCTGCAGCATAAGAAGGCCCGCCTCCCGGCGGGCCTTCTTTTTTTGCCCGTGCAGTACCTATCTTGACTTAGGCCATACAAGCGCCTTACTTCTTTGGTGCCATCAAGGAAGACCACCCCTTCTCCCTCGCATTTTCCTCTCCCGGATTGGAGACTGGATATGGAGAGCAAGCGCTGCTCGGCCTGCGGCTGCAACTTTCATCCCCGTCCTCAGAATCCTCACCAAGGGCGCCGCACAATGACAGACACCACCAAGGTTCAGCTGGGCCAACGCATCCAATTGCTCAGAAAACGAGCAAAACTGAAGCAGGAGTACGTGGCCGACCAGGTCGGCCTGGACACCAAGTCCCTGAGCCGTATCGAGGGTGGCTCCCGCTTCCCGTCGATGGAGACACTGGAAAAGATTTCCGTAGTCCTGGGCGTTCCCCTGAAGGCCTTCTTTGATTTCCCGGAGGAGCCGGTCCCCCCGGAGGAGCTGCGCCGCTATCTCAGGGAGTTGGCAGACACGCTGAAAGATGAGCAACTCCCTCAGGTGGTGGGTGCCCTGAGGGATCTGTTACAAGAGAAGTGAGTAAAAAGCAGAGGTGCCCTAAATTGCTACCGGCACAGGCTTACACTGCTTTTTGACAGCCCGTGCCTAGCCAATCTGGCAAAGCTGGCATCGTCTGCATTAACCGCGATTCATAACTCAACACGGGCCAGATCCATCTCCCGTTCATTTTGCGGCAAGCCCCGCAAGACTCGCCCCGCGAGACTCAATCCCCAACCTTCATTGGGGATTGATGTTAGGGCATCGATCTCCGCCCAATAGATGCAGCCTCTGCCGGTCACTACCTCGGCGCACAGATCTGTACCTTTGAAACTGAACTGGGTCTCACCCATCCATAGTGTGGCTCCGGTGCCTGCGGCAAGCGCCCTCAGGGCGGAGCGATTTTTCTCACTGCAAGCTTCCAACGCCGCCGCCCTCACAACCACTCCGACAGGGATACCCGTGCCGCGCCAGCGCCTGATCCAGGGCTCAAGCCCTGACCGAGCCACCTGCCATAATTCAGGGTCTCCGTTCAGAAAAACCCGGAGCCCTCTCACATCCGGCATTGCCAACTCGCGGCTGACTGCCTCCACCAATGGCTGATGCTCTACCTGTGTATCCTGACCGAATACCCATTGCGGGTAGTGCCACAGCCTGTCCTTGACCCATCCGCGACCAATCAGCTGCAAAGCTCTCTGGCGATCCATATCCTCAGACCGATACCGAGTATCAAAATGCTGTAAACAGGCAGGACACGAAGCCACACAGCTGCGAGGGCACTCCAGTGCCTGCCGCGTAAAATGCAGTACCTCTGTCATGCGTTGCGTCAAACCTGACACGTAACCCGATGGCTGGACATCGTAGAGCGACAACGCATAGCCTCCCGCCCCCTTCGTTGGCAACCACTTCACGTCGCAACCGACTTCAATGACCTCTATGCCCAATAGGCCGGCGACTGCTTTCCGCATGGCGACCGCCAACGTGAACGCGACAGCCTTGTCAGCGATGGGCTTTCCTTCAAACAGCAAGAAGACCTCCAGCACATCGGTCTTGTAGTGATGACCCAGTCGTATGTTCGGACGTATCCGGCCATTGCCGACAGTGCCAACACACTCCGGATGATCCAGTGACCTCGCTCCCCTCAAGGGATAGTGAGGACGCTGGAAAAGCGACGGCCACTCTCCGCGCTCCGTCATTTCCTCTGAGCGCCCACACTCGAGACAAACCGCAAACCCATGCTGGTTGGCGCCTGACGTGCAATGAAACACCGAGCCCTCTTCACTCGCCCGAAAATTTCCCCACACCCGATCATCCAATGACTGCCACTCGCCCACAGCGGATATCCAGGGCGATTCGACCGGCACAAAGCGCTGCGCATGGTGGTCGTTGTGGGGCGTAGAAAACAGACTCACGGCAAAGCCCTGTGGCTCCAGGCACGTGATCTGCAATAGTTCGTCGTTGACGCCCGTGCGGTGCAATCGCTCACCGCAATTGTCGCAGGCGTGGGTCAGCAAACCGGCCGGTTGCCGCGCTACTGTCCCGCACGCATCACATCGCGACATCTCGATAAGACACTGAAGACCCAGTGAGTCATCCGGTCGTGCCGTGAGGGAGGGGGGCTTCCAGTTTTGCAGTAGACCCGCTGACCGGTAGACGAGGCCATCCACCACAACTTCCGCCCCAGGTGCATACTCAAACAATCCCATGCGCGCATCACGGCGTGGCAACTCGCGACGCCCCTGAGCGGCCATTGCAAGACTTTTACGCCCTCGTTGCCCACGCGGCAGCGAGGCAATGCTCTGTGTTTCAAATCGCATGACATGGACCGGAAAGCCATGCCCCGGCAGAAAGCCCTCTTTGACCAGTGCCGTAAGCAATGATTCACTCAAAACGCCTTGTTCTTGCGTGAGCAGTATCGCCAGCGAATCCCGGGATTGGGCCGTGGTCATGGTTCGCAGATTGCGCAAATGCTGAATCGTCTCCCTCAGCGGCGCATAGGCGTTGAGCCATTGGCAAAAAAAGGCCTGATAATGCTCAAGCACTGCCATCGCCATTGCCGACAGAGGGACATGCTCCAGGCATGTCCCCCTCACCAGGAACCGCAGCGCCGATTCCACATCCCTGTCCTGCGCATCGACCAGCCTGCTCAGCCACGCCATGAATGCCACTGACAGGGAGTCATCCTCCGGCAGCATCCACGCCCCGACATTCAACTGATGAAGTTGCTTCGACGTGATCCTGCCACTTTGCAGGAAGTGCGACAGCAGCAGGGAGTTAACATGACGCTGCACCAGAACCGGACTGGAGAATGAAACAGTAGGCGGCGCAATAGGCGTTGCAAAGGGCCACAAGGGATTCGCCAGGACGGCCTGATCGTGCGGATTGCTCTTGCAGATCGTCAGGACCACCGCCCGGGTTTCTTTGCGGCGCCCCGCTCGGCCCGCGCGCTGGAGATAGTTGGCCGGATGAGGCGGGACATTATTCATGGCGACCACCGAGATACCGCCAATATCTATTCCCATTTCCATGGTAGTGGAACAGCTCAGCACATTGATCAAGCCCTGGCGGAAGTCGGCCTCGTATTTTCGGAGTTGTGCCGCCGTTTGCTGAGCCGAGTGCTCAACGATTTTGTAATACGGCGCCCCTTCAATCACCCGATCCTGCTCGTCTGTCCAAATGCCTTCCTGCCGAAGGCTCTGCACTGACGCATCGTGCTGCAGCCACTCCGGCAATACCGCAGGCGATTCCTCTCCCAAGGCGTCTCTCAGGCTTCTGCTGAGCGCTGGAAAAGCCAGCAGCTTGCAAGCATAGCTGGCACCGTATTTCGGGTATTTAGGCAAATGAGGAGTAATGCCCTTTAGAGTGACATCCAGCATCTGGCCCGTGACCGGACAACGCCAGATCTGGGGCGGTAGCGCGAACGCCATGTCCTCCGGATCTAGCGCCCAAGCCTCGCCCTGCTTTTTCAGCAAACCGATTCGTATCAGCTCCGCAAAAGCCTGCTCCAGATATCCGTTGGCTATCGCCCGATCGGCATCCGTGTACAGATTGAGATTCAGCGCAGACGCCAAGAGCCGCACCAAGCGGGACCTACCCCGCGCCCCCGCATGGGCAACAGGCCACAATACGTGCCGGCCGTCCATTTCCTTATTTTTCACGCCCGGCGCTATCAGCGCCTTGGCGGGCAGGCGTGTCCCGCTCCAGGTGATCCATGATCCGGGCAGCAACAGGGCCAGCCGCTGACGCACAAAGAAATCCAGCACGATTTTCAGGAAGTCGCGCCACTCGGCAAGACTCATGCAAGTGGCACCCGCCCCCAATCGAGGAACGGTCTGTATCCGCTCCAGCTTCGGGTAAATGACGGACACCAACCCCAAGGTTTCGAGATTGTTGTGCACGACAGGCCGTACCGCCAACTCGCGGAGCAGGAGGAGGCGCGTCACGTGGCGTGTGCCATTCAGACCATCAAACGTATCGGCGTCCTTGTCGCTATACTGAGACTGAATAAAAGAGTGCAGCTCGGGCTGCAGCCCGAGCCACGCCGCCAGCTGCGCAAAAGTCACGGATGCTGGCGCCTTCATTTTTTCGACGATAGCTTCATTATTTGCTATCGCCGACTGGATCATGGCCCTCGCACTTTCAGGTACGGCCATCAGGCGTTCACGAAGCGTTTCTGTACGGTAAAGCAGTGCTTGAATGTCATCCGCTACGTCGTCCCGTGACGCCTGAACGACTTGCCGATACACCTGGGACTGCAACCAATGACGCTCGGCCTTCTGCTGCCCATGGAGTGCGAAGCGGGCCGTGCCCTGGCGGCTGTCCGTAAAGGTCAGCAGTCGTCGCCCCTGGCAGGGACGCAGCATCCTGCTTCCGGATGCGTCGGAAAAGGCCGGCGAATATTTCATCAAGATTGGCAGCAGGAGCTCCTGAAAGAACGGCGCTCCCAGCCGCAGCGACCGCAAATGGGGAGCGGCAACCGGCGACTCCGCCCCACACGCACGACAACACCATGAACGACGCCTATCCAGCAGATCCGCTGGCACTGTTACCGACCGGGCGTATTCTTGACCGTGCTGGAAAAAACTGTCGGCCTCCAATAAGGTGATCAGTCGAGTGTTGGCATCGGCCTTCACAATCAGCAGCGGCGCCCACTGCGAGCGAAGGTCCTCTGCCACGGGAAGTTCACCACCGGCCACGACATCCGCCTCAGTGGCATAGTCGTCCTCTTTCACGGCAAAGGGACGGATCAACAGCGTGCCCTCTACCTCACGCCACTCTGCCCACAGATACACCTCGTGGCATTGCGTGCACGTTCGGATCTCATAAACCGGCGCTCGGCAGTCACAGGAACGACGCGCCTCCGGATACACTCGGCCAAAAGGCCAGGCTGGATCATCCAGCGCCGTCCCTTTCCGGCCATAACACGATGGATTACTACAGGCCCACAGCCCCTCCAGAACGCTATGAAACGCATGGAGTCGAAGCGGCAGGAAAGGCGTTCCATCTTCATCGCACGCACTGGACAACAGATCCAGCCACTGCAGGGTCTGCTGGCGCCCCACCGTGGCGCCTGCCCCGTCTGCCACGATCTCAACCAGGGAAGCCAAGGTCTGGACGTTTTTCCCCCCAGGGGCAATGAAGGCATCACGAATGCGTTGTGCCGTCTTGTTGGCGCACAGCGCCCGATACAATCGCTTGCCCGGGGCATCAGGCAGCGACATGAGTTCAGGGTACGGGGCATCCGCATAGCGGGACTGTCCCTTGGGGAGCAATGGAAAGGCACGCTGTCCTCGTACCACATGCACGCGCTCCAAGGGCAATCCGGCTAGAGATGCCAGAAACCGCTGCAACTGCGGCTCCGCCCCATCTCCGCCCAGGGACGCTGACGTCGCCACAAAATGCACGTCTTCCGATTGCACGCCAAAGGCCAGCATGACACGGCGCAATAACAGCGCCAGCTCAGCTGCCTTGGCGCCGGTATAGGTGTGGGCCTCATCCAGCACGATCCAGCGCAGCTTGCCTTTTGAGGCCTGCAGGATGGGGGCATCCTCGGCCCGAATCAGCATGTACTCCAGCATGGTGGGATTGGTCACCAGAATGGGCGGCGGCGAAGCGCGCAGGGACTGCCGATCGTTGACCTGACTGTCCGCCACGATGACATGCGACTGGTCATCCACCTCTGGCGTACTGCCGTTGTACAGGCAAAACCGGATGCTCTGGCCCAACGAGGAGGTCCAGGCATGCAGCCGCTCACGCTGACTGGCGATAAGCGCATTCAGCGGATAGATCATCAGGGCACGCACTCCCACCAGGGGCTCTCCGCAGGCTTCATTTTCCCGCACCAGCGCATCCAGCATCGGCACCATGAAGCACTCCGTTTTTCCGGAGCCGGTTCCGCAGCTGACCACAACGGATTGCGGCGTTGCCTGCGACAACAATTCCCATGTCCTGAGCTGATGCTGATACGGGGGATAATCCCTGCCGAAGCGATACGGATGGGCAGACTCCCCGCCGGGGGCATCCAGAGCCTCGATCAAGGTCGGTGACAGCAAGGATGGTGATAACGCCTGCAATGTGGTTTCCGCGGTCTTCCAACCGAAGACCGCCTCAAAAACAGGCTCCCCCAGAAACCCGGTCGGCACATGACCATCAGCCGTAACCGCCTGATGTAGCCAAGCCCTCAAGGGCAGGTTTTGAATATGGAGTTGACGCGAAGCCGCCTGAGTCGAACGGCGGATGATTTCGGGCAATAGCCTGGAAAAATACTCGCGACTCATGGTTCGTTCCCGCCATAGCACAGCGATGGCAGGCCATAGGCCAACGCGATTTTCACGCCCTGGCTGTAGGCCACCTGGAACCAGATGGGATCAAAGGCCTGTATGGCCATCAGCTGCTGCATACGTCCCTGTCGGCGCCACCAGTCCATCGCCATGCCGGATGCGGACCAAAACCCCATAAGCAGCGGAAGATTCACGGCCGTCGATTTGTGGTCATCCCAATGCGGCCAGAAAATACCCTGATCGGAGTCCTCCAGCGCCTGCGCCATCAGCGAGGCCAAAGACTCCGGCACGCGCTGTCGGAATGCAGCCAATGCCCGCTTGCCGATCATGGAGGATGGCCATATTTGCACCGGCCCATGAGCTCGCAGCAGCACCCGCTGCAACAAGCTCCCATCCCCACGCCGCCATGCCGCGACAAGGCGGGCAGGTGCCTGAGCCTTGGCGACCGCCAGGATGGATTCAGGCATGGCGCCCAAATGGCGGAACTGAATCCAGTCCAAGGGGACCGCCAATACCGGCATGGCCTCACCGAGAACGCTCAGACGCCCCTGAAGGGAAAGGATCGCTTGTGCATCGCCCTCCTGGTCTCCCAGCAGGCTGGCCCACATGGCCCGATAGCGCGCTACTGCCCCTTCCCAGGCCGACAGGGGAAGCGCCGCCCAGTACGCCGTCAGCGCGGGCTGAAGCGCACACCGCACTTCGGCATCTGGCAACCTTAGCGCGGCCATTGCCAAAAACTCTGGCTGACCTAGGATGGCCTGAGTCATTGCTTTGACAGCACCAACTTCGTTATCAACCTGGCTAAAAGCCGCTCCTACCGCCTCCCATTCGGGACACAGGCAATCAGCGACAAGACGCGCAAGAAGCGCCTCTGACAAGGCACCGCCACAGAGAAATGGAAAAGTGGCGATGGGATCAAACTGGTTGACCGGCTGATCCGACTCGCCCGGCGTGAGCACGGAGCCTTTCATGGCAACTAGCCCTTACGCTGCTTTTCGAGCCAGGCCAGTACTTCATCCAAAAAATAGCCGGTCGAACGCAAGCCCAGGCGAATTTTTTTAGGCCAGGTCGGATCAAAACGAGGCGATTTGGGATTTTCCTTGTCGGCGCGGGTCGAGTTCGGAATGCCGGTAATCTTCCGCATGTCTTTGGCACGGACGATGACACGGCCAGCTTGCGGCGGGCCGTCAGAGTTCGGCACGGAGCCTTGGGAAGAGAGGGTATCGAGGGACATTGTCATCTCCTTTTGTTGATCTGGGTGACCACCACCCGGCCCAACCAACGCTAGGGGATTCATGAGATGACGTCCTCCTACGGTCGCCCGCGCCAACCGTAGGTATTATTCGGGAGGGGCTTGTGCTATGTCGCCCTCCTGGCAACATTATGTCTTTTGGAACAAGTACTTATAGCCACCATGACAAACGCCCCTTCTCCTTCACCACCCTCCGAAAAACTCTCTTTACACCTGCGCGATCGCTTTGATCGGCTCTTCGTCCAGCAACTTGTTGCCCGACAATTCATGCGGGATTACCCCGAAGACTGCCAAAAGCTGATCGGCCTTCGTAACGCCATACACGCACATATTCGCGATGCTGGCACCAACCCTCTTTCAGGTGAAACAGAGGCTCAAACCCTGATCACCCTGATGAGCATTTATGAATCAGTAAGCGGTCGGAAAGCCATTTCTGAAGGGAACCTGGATCACATCACGGCAAACTATCCTTTGGCTCCAGAGCTCGGCATTCGGCTACAGGAGAATGGTCTTTGTGAGGCCATCTCCGACATGGCCCAACATCTTGATACCGTTAATAGAATCAAGTTCACGTATAACCACTTTGACTACTTTTCTCTAATCGACATGACAGCACGCTTCTCAGGTCAGTCTGCATTTGACTTCTATGCAAAGGCAGCACTTGAGGAATTCCCCGTTTACGAGGCCATTAAAACCCTAAAACTTCGCCCCGAAGCGAACTGGTTTAACACTCGAAAAGTCCCTGAGGACTTAGATCTTGCCATTGCATTAACACGCAGTAGACATTTACGCAGTTTCTATAGCCCCAACATCACCTTTCGTGAGCGAACAATAAATGATGCCTTGACGAACGGAAAACCCGGCCACAGTTCCTTAATCTTTGAAGTCGATCTTGATCAAGCTCCTTACAATATCGACTACGCCATGAGAGCCCTTAGGGAATACCTACTGGATGGCTTACTGACCCGTCACGGCTATGCCGCAAACATTGAGCGTTTTGATGAGTTCATTGGCTCTGACTTCTTTCAAAATACCGACTCGACAAGCGCCCTAGTCCAGAAGTGGAACCAGATCCAAGGCTCCCTGATCGGAATATGGTGCTGGGACATGATGGCAAAGGAAGCAACTACTTTGGCTTCAGTAACGGAAAAGATATACGACGCTCAGGCCAGAATTATTTCTGAAACCATGGGCAGCGCAATAGAACTAAAAGCCATTGGCGAAAAAGCAATCGAAAATCATTATTACACTGCCAAAAATCTCATCGAGTCCAAAAGCCCCGGCAATGGGCTTTCTTATTTCGTGACAGGCGACAAAACAATCACTCTAGGAGAACGGCTTAGCTGCTAGGGCCTTTTTGCGTCCGCCCCCTAAGAAAAAATAAATTAATCACTCAGACATTGCCAACAGAGAAATTCTCTGGCTCTGAATTTTAGCAAAAAGGGGCTAGTCCTTTTCCAAGCTTCTTCTCATCGGGCTGCCGCCATACCTTTCGCCAATCACGTCAGGTGCAAAACGGCCAGCCCTCACCGCCAATCCTAGCATCGGGGGTTTTCTTTCGTACATCACTCGCGTGTTTGGCGCTGTTTTCAAGGAAAACCCCCTGCCACCACACTTAAGACCAAGCCTGCATGCCTGCCGGAGTCCGGCTTAGGCCTGCGAATCATTTTCCCTTATAAATCAGGAGGGAGCGGCTCAGGATTATCTATCTAACCTGCGCATTCCAGAATCTTCCCGCCATGATGAGACGGGAAGATCATCAGCAACAATGATGGCAACGCAATTTCTAGAAAAATTATTTCCTAGTGACCTCAAGCGGTTATCGACCGCTTTAATAGCCTCAATCTCTCCCACATTGACTCACCACAGGGCGCAATGACAGTTAATACTAAATCTGATAGCGCCTCATTCACGAATTCTGACGCCACCAAAACACCCGGCCAGCCGCAAATAAATGCAAACATTCAAGCCGGCAAATTTTCGGGCATTTTTCTACCGAAAGACGCTTTCTAGCTGATGCTTTAATCCAACTGGCACCAATCCTTTTCTGATGCAGACGAAGCGCCAGCCCATAGGCAGATGACGACCTCTGAAAGGCCATGAGGCAAACATGCTTTCCCGAACTATCCAACACACAAAACGCCGTACGCTTTGCCTATGAATCACTCTTCACTGTGTTTATTTTTGTAAACGCATCGACCATTTTTTCATCGATCACAGCAACAACCACGCGCAGCCATCGCCCATCAAGCACCAATAGCTCCAAGTCTCCTCAGGATTCCGAAATCTTCGCTCTCATTTACTATCCAATGACACCTTGAAGACGTATCTCGTTATCGCCTTCACCACACACTTCTTGGAGAATAAATGTCATGCCGTTGACGGATGCCGGGATCAGATCCCTTAAAGCCAAAGACCGCGATTATAAAGTGGCTGATGGCAATGGCCTGTCTATTCTCGTTATGTCGAGCGGCACGAAGTATTGGCGCTTTGCGTATCGCTACAACAACAAACAAAAATCTCTCTCCATGGGCCGCTATCCTGATACCTCTCTCAAGCTGGCTCGGGAAAAGCGTGATGAGGCACGACAGACGCTGGCCCAAGGCGCTGATCCCTCTGCCGCTAGAAAGTCGCTGAAAGCCATTTATAGCGGAATGATAAAAAACAGTTTGAATTCCATCGCAGCCGACTTCCTCGATATGAAGAAATTGGAGTGGGATCCCGTTTATTTCAGCAAGGTGGAGGCACGACTGAAAAATGATGTCTTTCCCGCACTTGGCCATATGCCGATTACCGACATCAAGGCCTCCGACATTCTGATTACCCTCAGAAAAGTCGAAGCCCGCGGCGCCATCAAATCCGCACGCCGCATCAAGGAGACGCTTGGCCAGATATTCCGCTATGCCATCGCAAGCGGTCTGGCTGACAAGAACCCGATACCCGACCTGGCTGGCGCCCTCCGCCGCGCAAAGGAAAAGCCGATGGCCGCCATCACCGACCCGGAACAAGCCGGAATCCTTCTTCGCCAGATCGATGCTTACAACGGCACTTTCATTGTCACGAAAGCGCTGCAGCTGGCGCCGCTGCTCTTTGTCAGACCCGGTGAGTTACGACAGGCCGAGTGGGCCGACATCAACCTTGCGTCAGCAGAGTGGCGCTTCAAAGCCAGCAAGACCCATCAGGACCATATTGTCCCGCTCTCGCGACAGGCCATTGCGATTCTCAAGGCCTTGCAGCCCTACTCAGGCCATGGCCGCTACGTCTTTCCCAGTAACAAGTCAGATGCACTGCCCATGAGCAGCAACACTATATTGTCGGCACTCCGGAGTATGGACGTCGGAAAGGAAGAAATGTCGGGGCATGGCTTTAGAGCCATGGCCCGAACCATGATCGCAGAGCGTCTGCGCTATGAGGATGTCGTCATTGAACTGCAGCTAGCTCACCAGGTCCGTGACATCCATGGCCACGCCTATAACCGGACGAGCTTCCTGGAAGACCGCAAGCTGATGATGCAGGAGTGGGCCGACTACCTGGATGAGTTGAGAAACGGCCAAGTTCGCCAGAGCATCCGGGCCGCCACCGCGACGATCAGTACTGCGGAAGCCCATTGAAGGTAGCGATTCGAGGTATTGGCATTCTACCGCCCCGTAACGCTGGCCGACCGTATCGCAGATCTCAACGACGAAGGCGGCCGTCATGGTCTTGCTATCGGTCGCCTTGACTCTGGCAGGGCAGATAGGTAGCTTGCGCCACACATCGCCAAGCCCTAAATGCGAGGGGCAAATTGGCAAGGAAGTGGTCTGGGGGCAACTTTGGGGGCAACTCCGAAGGCTGATTTTCAGGAAGCCAGCAATCATGCGGCTTCCGCTCATCGGTTAAATAGCCTTTCGGCCACCAGTTTCCTCCGCCCGGTCGTTGCACCGATCGGGCCCCTCTGGTATAAATCGCACCCCTTGAAATGCGCCGGCCCTTTTTCGACC
>NZ_DAIUCO010000038.1:0-26983 GCF_036846085.1 Noviherbaspirillum sp.
GTCATCATCAGCAATCCGCCCTATGTAAATGCCGGCTCGATGAGCAAGTTGCCGAAAGAGTACCTGCATGAACCGCAGATCGCACTGGCCGGCGGGGACGATGGCATGGACCTGGTACGAAAGATCGTGGAAGGCGCAGCGGACAGGCTGACCGGGAACGGCGTGCTGATCGTCGAAATCGGCAACGAACGCGCGCATGCGGAAGCTGCCTTCCCCGAACTCGAACTTACCTGGCTCTCGACCAGTGCCGGGGACGACATGGTTTTCCTGCTCACCGCAGACCAATTGCAATGATCCGTTTTCAACAAGTCAGCCTGATCCGCGGCGTCAAGCCCTTGCTCGACAATGCGGACCTGACGCTCAATCCGGGCGACAAGATCGGCCTGATCGGCGCCAACGGCGCCGGCAAATCAAGTTTGTTTGCATTGCTGCGCGGCGAATTGCATGCCGACCAGGGCAATGTCGACTTTCCCGCAAAATGGCGGATGGCCTATGTTGCGCAGGAAACCCCGGCGCTCGACCGCCCGGCCTTGGAATATGCCATTGACGGCGATGCCGAACTACGCCGGGTGGAAGCCGAACTCGCGCAGGCGGAGCAGCAGAAGGACAGCGCGGAGAACGGCACCCGGATCGCCGAATTGCATGCAGCTCTTGCCGATGCCGACGCCTACACCGTGCAGTCCCGCGCCGAGCAATTGCTCACCGGCCTCGGTTTTTCACTGGACCAGATGCGGCAACCGGTTGCCAGTTTTTCCGGCGGCTGGCGCATGCGACTTAACCTTGCGCAAGCGCTCATGTGTCCGTCCGACCTGCTGCTGCTCGACGAACCTACCAACCACCTCGATCTCGACGCCATCATCTGGCTGGAAGACTGGCTGAAGCGCTACGAAGGAACGCTGGTCATCATTTCGCACGACCGCGACTTCCTCGACGGCGTGGTGAACGTCATCGTCCATATCGATGAACGCAAGCTCAAGCGCTATTCCGGCAATTACAGCTCCTTCGAACGTCAGCGGGCGGCGCAGCTTGCCCTGACGCAGGCCGCGATCGAGAAGCAGACGCGCCAGCGCGCCCACCTGCAATCCTTCATCGACCGGTTCAAGGCCAAGGCAACCAAGGCGAAGCAGGCGCAAAGCCGGATGAAGATGCTGGCGAAAATGGAAGAACTCGCACCTTTGCGGGCCGCGGCGGAGTTTTCCTTCGAGTTCCGCGAACCGCTCAGTGCGCCCAATCCCTTGCTGGTGATGGAGGATGTCGACGCCGGCTATCGCATCGACGGCGAGCCCGCCGGAAAGAAGATCGTTTCCAGCATCAATTTTTCCCTGCAGACCGGTCAGCGCATCGGCCTGCTTGGCGTCAATGGCGCCGGCAAATCAACGCTGATCAAAACCATCGCCGGCGACATTTTGCCCCTGGCGGGAGATGCGCGGCTCGGCAAGGGACTGGTAATCGGCTATTTCGCCCAGCACCAGGTGGAAATGCTTCGCCACGACGAGTCGCCGCTCTGGCACCTGGCGAAAATTGCGCCCAACGTGCGCGAACAGGAACTGCGCAACTTCCTCGGCAGCTTTAATTTTGGCGGCGAGATGGTGACCAGCAAGATCGCCCCGTTCTCCGGCGGCGAGAAAGCACGACTGGCGCTGGCGCTCATCGTCTGGCAACGGCCCAACCTCCTGCTGCTGGACGAACCGACCAACCACCTCGATCTCGAAACACGTGAAGCATTGACGATGGCGTTGGCGCAGTTTGAAGGAACGCTGGTGCTGGTATCGCACGACCGACACCTGCTCCGCGCCACGACCGACCAGTTCCTCATCGTGGCCGACGGCAAGCTGCAGCCGTTCGACGGCGACCTGGATGATTACAAGGACTGGCTCTTCAAGACCAAGCTCGGCAAGACCGATGCGGCGCTACCCTCCCCCACCGCGGCGGCAGCGGCACCCGCATCTGCCGTTGCCCCGCCATCCCGTGAGGACAAGCAGGAGCGCCGGCGCATCGAGGCGGAGGAGCGCCAGCGCCTTTCCAGCCTGAAGAAGCCAATCGAATCCCGCATCAAGCGGCTCGACGAACAGTTGGCGAAACTCACCGCCCGGAAGGAAAGCGTCGATGCGCGACTTGCCGATCCGGCCATCTATGACGACGCCAACAAGGAAGAACTCAAGGCGCTGATTCTTGATCAGGCGTATCTCGCCAAGGAACTCGAACAGCTCGAAACCGAATGGCTCGAACAGCAGGAAGCATTGGAGCAGCTATCGTGACCGCCCGCGCAGACAGGCCGCTCGAAGGCATCCGCGTGCTGGACCTGACGCGGCTACTGCCGGGTCCGGTCGCCACCCAGCACCTGGCCGACATGGGTGCGGACGTAATCAAGATCGAGGACCCGGGTATCGGCGACTACGCCCGGGCCATGGGTCCGGTTCGCAAGGAAGTGTCACAATTCTTCGTCGCAGTCAATCGCGGCAAGCAATTTCTTCGGCTCGACCTCAAGCAGGCTTCGCAACGGGATGAATTCCTGCGACTCGTGGAAACCGCGGATATTGTCGTCGAAAGCTTCCGTCCCGGCGTGATGGACAAGCTCGGGCTGGGTTGGCCAATCCTGAAAGGACGCAATCCAAAGCTGGTGATGTGCGCCATATCCGGCTACGGACAGGACGGACCGATGGCACATCTGGCGGGCCATGACATCAATTACATCGGCTATGCCGGCATGCTCGAACAGAACGTCGGCACCGACGGCGTGCCCGCGCTGCCCAACCTGCAGATCGGCGATCTCCTGGGTGGGGCGCAGACTGCCGTGCAGGGCATGCTGGCGGCACTGCTGCGGGCAAAGACGACAGGCATCGGCAGCTTTGTCGACGTATCGATGACGGATGCGGTCTTCGCCCACAACATCATGCCGCTGGTTGCCGTCAATAATGCCGGACGCACTACTCCGCCGGGACGCGACCTGCTGACCGGAGGCGTTCCTTGCTACAACGTGTACCGTACGAAGGATGATCGCTTCATGGCGGTCGGCGCGCTGGAGCTCAAATTCTGGGAAGCCGCTTGCGATGCGCTCGGCCGTGCGGATCTGAAGACAAGGCATTGGAGTTGCGGACAAGCGATCGGCGGCGCCGATGCCATGCAGGTCAAGGCCGAACTCGATGGCATCTTCGCAGGAGAAACGCAGGCGTTCTGGACCCGGAAGTTCGCCACGATCGACTGCTGTATCACGCCGGTACTGCGGGCTGACGAAGCTATCGCACATCCGCTGTTCCAGGCCCGGCAGATGGTTGCGCGCCGCGAGCATCCCACCGAGGGTGAATTCTGGGCGCTTGCGCCGGCGATCAAATTCAGTAGCTGAGCAACCGGCCTCGATGCATTCCCCTTTTCCCCAGATCGTTACGCCACGCCTTGTGCTCAGGCAAATACTGCCGCAGGATGTGGATGCGCTATACGCCATTCATTCAGACCGGAACTGGATGCAGTGGTATGGTGTTGAACCGATTACCGAGCGCTATGAGGCGCTCCAGCTTGCCGAAATGTTCGTAAGCTGGCATGCCGCAGGCAGCGGCTTTCGTTGGGGGCTGGAACGGCGTGACGACGGCCGGCTGATCGGCACCTGCGGGTTGTTCCGCTGGAACAAGAGCTGGTGCAATTGCGTCATCGGCTACGAAATAGCGCCGGATTGCAGCGGACAGGGCCTGATGCTGGAAGCCGTTCAAGCCATCCTCGACTATGGCTTCAACGACATGGGCTTGCACAGGGTGCAGGCAGAGACGCATCCCGATAATTTCCCGTCCATCAAACTTGCGGAAAGACTGGGCTTTCGTTTCGAAGGCGTGCATCGCGAACAGGCATGCTGGGGCGGTCGATTTCATGATTTGAATTGCTATTCGCTGCTCCGGAATGAATGGCTCGCAAGGAGCGCTCCATGACTACTTCCACAGCAAAGAAGACGCTCACCATCATCGGGTGCGGAAAGGTGGGCAAGGCGATGGGCCGGTGTCTGGCCACGGATGCGAAGATGGAAATTCTGGACGTCCTCAACCGGTCGCCAACGAGTACGCTGGAGGCGGTTTCCTTTCTCGGCGCAGGTCGCGCCGCCACGGGTTTCGGCGATCTTTCGCCGGCAGATTTTTACATGATCGCCGCAGGAGATCACCAGATCGAGGCTGCCTGCGAAGCATTGGCGAACAGCGGCGGACTCGCGAAGGAATCTGTGGTATTCCACTGCAGCGGCGCGCTCGAATCTTCGGTACTTCGGTCCGCCAGAAATGCCGGCGCGGTGGTCGCCAGCGTTCACCCGATCAGGAGTTTCGCAGCACCGGAACAAGTGGCGGCGGATTTCCGCGGCACATATTGTGGTATCGAGGGCGATGTTGCCGCCCTTGAAGCACTTTATCCATTGCTCGACCTGATCGGCGCCCGGCTGGTACCGATCGAAGGCGGCCAGAAGCAGGTCTACCATGCGGCAGCCGTGTTTGCGTCGAATTACCTGGTCACGTTGCTGGATGTTGCCCGGCAGGCCTTTGAGCAGGCAGGCATCCCGTCCGAACTCGCGCTGCAATTGCTCGGACCGTTGGTGCGCAACACGGTCGAGAACGTGATTCACCTGGGTCCATCGCGAGCATTGACCGGCCCGATCGCGCGCGGCGACCTTGATGCCGCAACAGCGCAGCTTGTGGCCGTGAATCGCTGGGACGAAAAATTCGGGGAGCTGTATCGCCAGTTAGCGAGGTTGACTGCCGAACTTGCCGGCCAGCCGCATCAGGCATTCATGACGGAGGAAGAAAGGAAAAAGGAAGGTCACCGCTTCGGCGCATAAATATCGTGGCCGGCTTCATCGATCTGCCGCCGCAATGCGCGCCGTTCTTCAAGGCTGAGCTTGCCTTGCCTGCGGTTGACTTCGGATGTGGCGTTGGCCTGATTATCGGCCGGATCGCCGGAACCGCTGCTGTCAGGCAAGCCCGAATCCCGTGATCGCCGGCGCTCTTGGTCGCGCTGCTGGGCATCACGCTGGATCTGGTCCATGCCCGGCTCGATCTTTTCCGCACCTGCCTTCTGCGTGTAAAAAAATGCCGCGGTGCCGAAGTGCTGCACGGTGCGGCCGTGGTTTGCCGCACCTTGCGCAAATACGTCGCCCATGCTTAAAATCAACATCGACGCGACAAAGATTTGTTTAGCACCCATATTCATACACGACATTTTCGGGATATTTATCGTTTATCCTGCAATGTTTTCAAGAAGCCCGGACTGGGAAATCCAAGTCTGCGGCTTGGCATTCATTAATACGCAGTGTATGCCTCATCGCCAGAGAGGCTAAGTCCATTAAGGTAAAGTTTGTAACACTTTGTAATGCTTTGCGTCACCGCTATTTGTGACCTGTTCTCTACCATTACCATAGCGCCATGACTATGACAAATTCAACGGGCAGCGCATCCGCGCATGCCACCAATACGCATCAGGGCCGCATCCTGGTGGTCGACGATGACCTTCGGCTGCGTGACCTCCTGCGCCGCTATCTCGCCGAGCAGGGCTTCAACGTCGTCACCGCGGAAAACGCACAAGCGATGAACAAGCTGTGGATACGGGAACGCTACGACCTGCTGGTCCTGGATCTGATGCTGCCGGGCGAAGACGGCCTGTCCATTTGCCGCCGGCTGCGCGGCGCCGGCGATGAAACACCCATCATCATGCTGACGGCGAAAGGGGAAGACGTGGACCGCATCGTCGGCCTTGAAATGGGTGCGGACGATTACCTTCCGAAACCATTCAATCCACGAGAGCTCGTCGCCCGCATCAACGCGGTATTACGCCGCAAAGGGCCGGACGAAATTCCCGGCGCGCCGTCGGAGACTCCGCAGACGTTCCAGTTCGGCGATTTCATTCTCGATCTCGGCACCCGCACATTGAAGAAAAGCGGCGAGTCGATTTCGCTCACGACCGGTGAATTTTCGGTATTGAAGGTATTTGCCCGCCATGCCCGCCAGCCGCTGTCGCGCGAAAAGCTGATGGAACTCGCACGCGGTCGCGAATATGAAGTCTTCGATCGCAGCCTCGACGTACAAATATCCCGCCTGCGCAAGCTGATCGAACCGGATCCGTCCAATCCGATCTACATCCAGACGGTATGGGGCCTGGGTTATGTCTTCATTCCGGAAGGCCAGCCTCGTTAAGCCATGGCCGTCGCCTGCCGATACTTCATTCGATGCTTTTAGCCACTAACCGCCTGGGCTGGCTGCGCAGCGGCCTGTTCTGGCGGACTTTCTTCCTCCTTTCCTTCCTCATCACCGCCAGTCTTGCCGCATGGGTGGTGAGCTTTCGCATGGTGGAGCGAACGCCGCGCGCGCAGCAATTGGCTGCCCAGGTCATTTCCATCGTGACCGTTACCCGCGCCGCACTCACGCACTCGGCACCGGATCTGCGGCGGGAATTGCTTTTCGACCTCGCAAGCAACGAAGGCATTCGTATCTATCCGCTCGAAAAAACGGATGTGGTCGTCCAACCGCCCTACACCGGCCTGCAGCCCGTTCTACAAACCGACGTAAGAGCGCGGCTCGGCGAAGATACCAAGTTCGCGGCAAAGGTGAACGACGTAGCGGGCTTCTGGGTCAGCTTCAAGATCGAGGACGATGAATACTGGCTGCGGCTGGACCGGGACCGTATCGAACGGGTGTCCGGCATTCAATGGATCGGCTGGGGCACGATGACGTTTTTGCTGGCATTGCTCGGCGCGGTATTCATTTCCCGTTTGATCAACCAGCCGCTTGCGCAGTTGACCACGGCGACGCGGGCAATCGCCAAGGGCAAGCAGCCTGATCCCTTGCCAGAAAAAGGGCCGACGGAAATCAAGGAAGCCAATCGCAGCTTCAACCAGATGGTCAGCGATCTGAATCGCGTCGAGTCCGATCGTGCCGTCATTCTGGCCGGCATCTCTCACGACTTGCGGACGCCGCTCGCACGCATGCAGCTTGAAGTCGAAATGGCGAAACTCCCAGACGATGCGCGGCTCGGCATGCAATCGGATCTCTCGCAGATGGATGCCATCATCGGGCAGTTCCTCGACTACGCAAAACCGACCGATGTTGCAAGCTTCGTACCGATCGATATCAGTACATTGATCGCGGACATCGGGCGTGAGACGGAACGGCTCCCGGACACCACCGTCAAGACTGCGATCATGCCCGGCGTGGAAGTACGCGGCAATCCCACCGACCTGCGCCGGGTAGTCAACAATCTGATCGAGAATGCCCGCCGTTACGGCAGGACCGCCGGGATCGACATCACCGAAATCGACCTGGCATGCCATATCGAAGGCGACAAGGCGATTGTTGAAGTCGGAGACCACGGTCCGGGTGTACCCGAACAGGACATGGAACGCCTTATCCGGCCATTCACCCGCATGGATACCGCGCGGAGCCAGGCCAACGGTGCCGGGCTCGGACTGGCGATCGTCGATCGGGTTGTCAAACGTCACGGTGGTTTGTTGCGACTGCAGAACCGCAGCAGCGGCGGCCTTGCGGTCAGGATATCGCTCCCCCTGGGCGGAAAGCAGGCTGCATCGGATAGCGATTGAACCCGTCATCCGGGAATGGTCAACAGGTAAACGATTTCGCGCCGAGGTCGCCGGCGATGTTCAGCTTCATCACGTCAGATCATTGAGCAGCGCTGCCAGCGTTTCTTGAGAAATTTCTTCGATATGTGCGGGATAGTTCGGATGATCGCATCCGAGCATGAGCTGCGCTCCACCCTTGAGTGTACTTTTCATCGCGTCGGTGAGTTCGAACCGGACGAAGTGCACCGCCGACGTTTTTTCGGCGTTCTCCCTGTCGAGATCCTCGTCGGCGATCGCATAGACACGCGGCTGTCCTTCTACCTGGACGAACAAGTGGTCTTCGATACCGATCAGCTTCGCCAGAGCCGCTTTCCGCTCCGTCTCGCTTGCATATTCGATCAGCATCGTCGCTTTGAAATTGCTGCCGTCCGGCAGCAGCGGATTGTAGGCATCGAGTTCCGACTGTATGCCTTCTTCATCGAAGATTTTCTCGATGCGCAGCATTTCCTGCACCTGGTAGCGGATCGTATGCTCGTCCTCGAACAGAAGCGACACATGCTCGCCGAGGTGGATCGTGCGCAGCTTCTTGTGGTCGATGATTTCCTTGCGCAGGATAGGTCGCGCCTTGGAGTAGGCTTCCAGGGTCATCAAACTGTCGCGGGTGATTGCCATGTTTTATCCTGTCTTCGCCGGAGGAGTCAGATGCCGTAGGCCTTGCGCAGCAATGAAAGCGGATGCGCCATCTCGGCCCGCTCGAGCCCTGCTTCGCGCATGCCCTGTTCGATATGGTGGCCGGCCAGCTGGCAATCGGACGAGATGTAATCGGGCTCGTTATTCGCCATTGCCTTGAATACCGGCTTGCCGATCTTCATCGCTGTGGCATGGAACTCCTTCTTCACGCCAAAGGTGCCTGCATGGCCGGAACAGCGCTCGACGATGTTGAGTTTGGTGTCGGGCACCAGTTGCAGCATATCAGCGGTCTTGCGGCCGACGTTCTGCACGCGAGCATGACACGGAACATGGTAGGACACGTTGCCGAGCGCCTCTTTGAAATCCGTCCGCAGGAGGCCGTCACGATTGCGGGAAACAAGGTATTCAAACGGATCCCACATGGCCTCCTTCACAAGCTGCGTGTCCTCGTCGTCCGGAAACATCAACGGCAACTCCTGCTTGTACATCAGCGTGCAGGAGGGAATCGGGGCCAGGATCGCATAGCCTTCACGGGCCAGTTCCGCCAGGTGGGGAATATTGATGTTCTTCTTTTCGGCCACGCTTTCCAGGTCGCCCTGTTCAAGCTTCGGCATTCCGCAACAGGCCTCCTTTTCGACGAGTACATACGGAATTGCATTGTGGTCGAGGATGGCCAGCAGATCATGTCCGATGCCGGGCTCGTTGAAATTGATGTAGCAGGTCGAATAGATCGCGACTTTTCCCGGCGTGAGCGCGCCATTGCGGACCGGGTGCGCGGCCGATGGCGAAGCGCCGGACCGGAATTTCCTGCTCGCGAAGCCGGGAAGCCATGCATTCCTGTCGACGCCGATCGCATCCTCCATCAGCTTGCGAGCGGCTTTGGTGCCGTTCACCGCATTGATCGTCCGGGTAACGATCGGTATGCCGGCGAACATGCCCAGTCCATCGGTGTTCGACAAAAACTTATCGCGCAAACCGACTTCCCCTTTTTTGAACTTGACGGCCTTTGCCCGCAGCATGAGGTGCGGAAAATCCAGATTCCAAGAATGCGGCGGCGTGTACGGGCATTTCGTCATGTAGCACACGTCGCACAGATAACATTGGTCAACGACCTTCCGGAAATCCTTGATATCCACCCCGTCGACTTCCATGGTGGAGGAATTGTCGACCAGGTCGAACAAGGTCGGAAAGGAGCCGCACAGCGACACACAGCGGCGGCAACCATGGCAGATGTCGAAGACCCGTTCCATCTCCTTGTTGAGCGATGCCTCGTCGTAAAAATCATCGCCCTTCCAATCGAGCGGATGACGGGTCGGTGCCTCGAGGTTGCCTTCGCGGTTCGACATGAGCGCTCCTTCATGTGCATTGAGGAGAGAAGCCCCGCCCGGGTGCCGGCGCATCACCGCGCACCCATCGCAAGGCAGGGCCTGCATCCCGCGGTCAGGACGGGATGCGACGCAGTCGTGATGTCAGTCGACCAGGGCGTCAAGCGCCTTCTGATAGCGATTGGCATGCGAGCGCTCCGCCTTCGCCAGCGTCTCGAACCAATCGGCAATTTCATCGAAACCTTCTTCGCGCGCTGCCTTCGCCATGCCCGGATACATGTCGGTGTACTCATGGGTTTCACCGGCGACGGCAGCTTGGAGGTTTTGCCGGGAAGACCCGATCGGAAGGCCGGTCGCCGGGTCGCCCACCGTCTCAAGGTACTCAAGGTGGCCATGTGCATGGCCGGTCTCGCCTTCTGCGGTCGAACGGAATAACGCTGCAACGTCGTTTTGGCCTTCAATGTCTGCTTTGTTCGCGAAATAGAGGTAGCGGCGATTTGCTTGTGATTCGCCGGCGAAAGCAGCCTTCAGATTCGCCTCGGTTCTCGATCCTTTAAGATTTGGCATGGAAATCTCCTCATGGGATAACCGCTGTGGGATGGCGGTGGTCTTTCGAACCGCCGACGCAGGACAGGTCCTGAAAAAATCCGGAAAAAGATTCCGGAATTCCAAACCGATTGTGGGATGGAAAAAGTCAAAGCTCAAATTGGCAATTTCAATATTGCACATTGCAAAATGCAATTGATATTTATGCAATGAAAGGTTTTGCTTGCCGATACCGGACATCTGGATGTGGGTTTTTCGCTTTGGCATGGCCTCCGGTGAGTCACACCCGGCAGGTGAACTTCTTGTTGGGAGGACAATCTACCCAGCGTACGCGCCTGAGAAAAGCGATCTGACTCCAGTGGTGTGAGAACGTCGGTCTATTTGCCTGAAGGCGGCGCACCAAACGCATCAAAAGGAGACTTCATGAGCACCTCACCATCCACCGGCGCCGAGCAGGGTAAGCCGGTTAATCTGAAACCGGGCGATGAAGCGGCGCCGGGAACCCCTGGCACCGGAGACGATTTGTGCGATGAGTGCAGCGGCACCGGCAAGTTGCGGGACGGAGCGGAATGTCCGAACTGCGCCGGCACCGGCCATGTCACGAGCGGAATTGGCGGCGGTTAGTTGTAGCTATTTCCTGTAGATCAGCGCAATGGCTTCGGCCGCGATACCTTCTTCCCGGCCGAGATAGCCAAGCTTCTCGTTGGTCTTCGCCTTGATATTTACCTGCCCCGAGTCGAGGCGCAGGTCTTCCGCGATATTGGCGATCATCCGCGCGATATGCGGCGCCATTTTCGGCGCCTGCGCGATGATGGTGGCGTCGATATTGCCGATGGCGAATCCTGCCACGCCGACACGCCGTCCGGCCTCGGCCAGCAGCACCCGCGAGTCGGCACCGGAGAATTGCGGATCGGTGTCGGGAAAATGCCTCCCGATATCGCCCAGCGCGGCGGCACCGAACAGCGCATCGGTGATTGCATGCAGCAATACATCCGCATCCGAATGGCCAAGCAGCCCCGTTTTGTGCGGGATGGCAACCCCGCCGATGATGAGTTTGCGGTCGGGGACCAGTGCATGACAGTCATAGCCCTGCCCGATCCGGAATGCCGGTAGCGTCATGAAAACCCTTTCAAATAAATTTCGGCGAGCGCAACGTCCTGCGGCAAGGTGATCTTGAAATTGCGCGGACTCCCGGCAACAAGCTTCGGGTGCAACCCAAGCGCCTCGATCGCGCTTGCCTCGTCGGTGCAGTGATCGACCTGCTCCAGCGCCTGGCGCAACAGGCCGTAGCGAAACATCTGGGGTGTCTGTGCGGCCCACAGGCCGTCGCGGGCCACGGTCGCCAGCGCCCGGCCGTCAGCGTCGGCCCGTTTCATTGTATCGACCACCGGCAGGGCAAGCAGACCGCCGACCGCATCCTCGCGCAGCACGTCGATCAGCGCATCGATCAGCTGCAGGGTCAATCCCGGACGGGCGGCGTCATGCACCAGTACCCAGTCTTCGTTGCCCACCTGCTCTCGCATCTCGTGCAGGCCGTTGAGCACGGACTGCTGGCGTGTCGCGCCGCCGCAAGACAATACGGTCACACGGTTGGCGAGATGCATGCCCTCATTCATCAATTCATGAATATAGCCATCGGAAGCGCTCACGACGACAAAGGTATGCGCGATGGCATCGGAGGCGGCGAACGTGTCCAGCACATGCCGCAGCATCGGCTTGCCCGCGATCGGAAGATACTGTTTCGGGCTGGCGCTTTCCATCCGGGCGCCGACGCCTGCTGCGGGAACCAAGGCAAAGTAACGGGGAGTGGTCATGGGAACGCAGAGATGCGGAGCAACTCGAAGATTGTAGGCCGGCATGATGATACCCCAGGGTGGTCCTTCAAGGCACAAGGAACGCTGTCGTCGCAATGCCGTACCGGTCCATGGATTATAATTTCGCCTTCCGGATTACCGCCGTTCCGGGATCCCGAAGCTCGCCGCCCTGACATGCCGAATGTCGCTACCTGATGTCATTTGACCTGAAAAAATCCCTTCCCAAGCCTGGCCAACGATTCGCACTGCCTGCAGTGCACGGGTCAGCCGATGCGTTCATGCTGGCAGAGGCAGCCAAAATCCTGAAAGGCGAACGGCGGATGCTGGCCGTGGTTGCGGCCAATGCCACCGACGCCCAGCGCCTGCTGTCGGAGATCCCCTGGTTTGGCGACACCGAGCAGGCGAAGCTGCGCTGCCATTTGTTGCCCGATTGGGAAACCCTGCCCTACGACGCCTTTTCGCCCCACCAGGATCTGGTGTCCGAGCGGCTTGCAACCCTGCATGAAATCCGCAGCGGACAAAGTGACGTGCTGATCGTCCCGGCCACCACGGCGCTGTTACGCATGGCGCCGCCATCCTTTCTCGCCGCCTACACCTTCTTCTTCAAGCAGGGTGAAACGCTCGATGAAGCGCGGCTGAAAGCACAGCTGACTCTGGCCGGCTACACCCACGTCAGCCAGGTGATGTCTCCCGGCGAATACTCGGTACGCGGTGGCTTGATCGACCTGTTTCCGATGGGCTCGGTCCTGCCTTACCGGATCGATCTGTTCGGCGATACGATCGAGACCATACGCACCTTCGATGCGGATACCCAAAGATCACTGTACCCCGTGCCCGAAGTCCGTTTGCTGCCAGGCCGGGAATTCCCGATGGATGAAACGGCGCGCACCGCATTCCGCAGCCGCTGGCGCGAAGTGTTCGAAGGCGATCCGTCGCGATCGCCGATCTACAAGGACATCGGCAACGGCATTGCTTCCGCAGGCATCGAATACTACCTGCCGCTGTTCTTTGAGGAAACGGCAACCCTGTTCCAGTATCTTCCCGACGGCACCGCATTTGCGCTGGTCGGCGATATCGACGCGGCAATCCAGCGCTTCTGGACCGACACCCAGTCGCGTTACCGCTTCCTCAAGGCCGACCGCGAGCGGCCGCTCCTGACGCCGGAAAGCCTGTTTCTCACGTCGGACGATTTCTTTACGCTCGCCAAGCCTTTCGGCCGCTGGGCGGTCCAGCATGGCGATACGGCATCCGAAATTTCCGCGCCGCTGCCGAACATCGCCGTCAACCGGCGCATGGACGATCCGCTTGCCAACCTCCGGTCGTATTTGCTGCAGACCGGAAAACGGGCGCTGATCTGCGCCGATTCCGGCGGGCGGCGCGAAACGCTGCAACAGTACTTCGCCGAATATGCATTGCCGCTGACCGTCTGCGACGGACTGGCGGATTTCGAAACCGCGTCGGACAAGTTAATGCTCGGCGTCGCGCCGCTGCAGGCAGGTTTCGAACTCAGCGACGATCTCGGCGGCCTGGTCTTCATCACCGAAACGGAGCTCTACGCCGGGTCCGGCCGCCGGCCCGGCAGGCGGAAGCAGGAAGCGGTCACCCAGGTCGAGTCCATGGTGCGCGACCTGTCGGAGCTGAAGATCGGCGATCCGGTGGTGCATGTGAACCATGGCATCGGGCGCTATATGGGCTTGCTGAGCATGGACCTCGGCGAAGGCGAAACCGAATTCCTGCATCTCGAATACGCAAAGGACACCAAGCTGTACGTGCCGGTGTCGCAGCTGCATGTCATTTCCCGCTATTCCGGCGCATCGCCCGAAGAAGCCCCCTTGCATGCGCTCGGTTCCGGACAATGGGAAAAGGCCAAGCGGAAAGCCGCCCAGCAAATCCGCGACACCGCTGCCGAGCTGCTCAACCTGTATGCCCGGCGGGCGCTGCGTCAGGGACATGCGTTCCAGTATTCGGCGCGCGATTACGAGGCGTTTGCCGAAAGCTTCGGCTTCGAGGAAACCGCCGACCAGGGCGCCGCCATCAATGCAGTCATCAAGGACATGACGGGCGGCAGGCCGATGGACCGGCTGATTTGCGGCGATGTCGGATTCGGCAAGACGGAAGTGGCGTTGCGCGCCGCTTTCGTGGCGGTGATGGGCGGCAAACAGGTGGCCATCCTCGCGCCGACCACCCTTCTTGCCGAGCAGCATGCGCAAACATTCGCCGATCGTTTCGCCGACTGGCCGGTCAAGATCGCGGAACTGTCCCGCTTCCGGACCGGCAAGGAAGTCACGCAGGCCATCAAGGGCATGGCGGACGGCACGATCGATATCGTGATTGGCACGCACAAGTTGCTGTCGAACGAAGTCAAATTCTCGAGGCTGGGGCTGGTGATCATCGACGAGGAACACCGGTTCGGCGTGCGCCAGAAGGAAGCATTGAAGGCGCTGCGGGCGGAAGTCGATGTGCTGACGCTGACCGCCACGCCGATCCCGCGTACGCTCGGCATGGCGCTCGAAGGCCTGCGGGACTTCTCGATCATCGCAACGGCGCCGCAGAAGCGCCTTGCGATCAAGACCTTCGTTCGCCGGGAGGACGAGTCGGTGATCCGGGAAGCCTGCCTGCGCGAACTCAAGCGTGGCGGACAGGTGTACTTCCTGCATAACGAGGTCGAGACGATCCAGAACCGCAGGGAAATGCTGGAACGGCTGCTGCCCGAGGCACGCGTCGCGGTGGCCCATGGCCAGATGCATGAACGGGACCTCGAAAAGGTCATGCGGGACTTCGTCTCGCAGCGCTTCAACATCCTGCTGTGCACCACCATCATCGAGACCGGCATCGACGTGCCGACTGCCAATACCATCATCATGCATCGCGCCGACAAGTTCGGCCTGGCACAGCTGCACCAGCTGCGCGGGCGGGTCGGGCGCTCGCATCACCAGGCGTATGCCTACCTTCTTGTGCACGACGTGCAAAGCCTCACGAAGCAGGCGCAGCGGCGCCTGGAAGCGATCCAGCAGATGGAGGAACTCGGCAGCGGCTTCTACCTTGCCATGCATGACCTGGAAATCCGCGGCGCCGGCGAAGTATTGGGAGAAAACCAGTCCGGCGAGATGCATGAAATCGGCTTCCAGCTCTACTCCGACATGCTGAACGAGGCGGTGCGCTCACTGAAAAACGGCAAGGAACCCGACCTCGCGGCACCGCTGTCGACCACTACCGAAATCAACCTCCATGTACCCGCCCTGCTGCCGAACGACTACTGCGGGGATGTGCACGAACGCCTGTCGCTGTACAAGCGCATGGCCAACTGCCAGACGTCGGGCGCCATCGACGACCTGCAGGAAGAGCTGATCGACCGCTTCGGCAAGATGCCGGAGGCGGTCAAGGCGCTGATCGAGACGCATCGCCTGCGCATCGCCGCAAAACCCGTCGGTATCGTGAAGATCGATGCCCATGCGGAATCGGCGGTCCTCCAGTTCGAACCCAATCCGCCGATCGATGCGATGCGCATCATCGAGCTGATCCAGAAGAACCGGCATATCAAGCTGAACGGACAGGACAAGCTGCGCATCACGGCCAGCATGCCGGATCTGGCGGCGCGCGTCACGCAGGTGAAGACGGCCATCCGGTCGCTGACATGACTTACTTTCAATCTTGAACCGAGCAACTCAACAATGAACTTGATTCTGCAGGGCCTGGCGACGGACCGGCCGACCATCGATCGCATCGCCGCACTGGCGGATGCGCAACGCATCGTGCAAGTCGGCGAGCATGCCTACCGTTGCGAGCAGACCGCCTTCTCGGCCGGCATCAAGGCACGCATCGAAGCGGAATGCCTGCCCGCCGCACTGGACTGCACATTCATCGAACCCGGCCGTCATCTGGCCGATTTCGGCCTTCTGGCGATGGACATGGATTCCACGCTGATCACCATCGAATGCATCGATGAGATCGCCGACATGCAGGGCCTGAAGCCCCAGGTCGCCGAAATCACCGAATCGGCAATGCGCGGCGAGATCGAGTTCAAGGAGAGCCTGATACGGCGGGTTGCCTTGTTGAAAGGGTTGGACGCCTCGGCACTGCAACGGGTATACGACGAGCGCCTGCAACTATCGCTTGGCGCGGAAAGCATGCTCGCGGCCGTCAAGCATGCCGGGATCAAGACCCTGTTAGTCTCGGGCGGCTTCACCTTCTTTACCGACCGGATCAGGAGCCGGCTGGGACTTGATTACGCCAATTCGAACCTGCTGGAAATTGTCGACGGAAAGCTGACCGGCCGCGTGACCGGCGGAATCGTTGATGCCGATGAGAAAAAAAATACCGTCGAGCGGGTGTGCGCTGAGCTTGGCATACCCGCCAGCCGCGCAATCGTCATGGGCGATGGCGCGAATGATTTGAAGATGATGGGCATTTCCGGCTTGTCGGTGGCATTCCGGGCCAAGCCGGTGGTGCGTGCCCAGGCCGATGTGGCCTTGAACTTTGTGGGCTTGGACGGCATCTTGTCATTATTCGCATAACCGCCCCAGCCGGGGCCAACCAAGGAGTCACCATGGCACAGGAGCTCGTTTTTGATACCCGGTTGCAATCGTCCAAGAATCTCGCATTCTGGCTGTATATATTCCATGGCATCAGTTTCGTGTTTTCGCTGGGACTGTTTTCATGGATCCCGTTGATACTGAACTACGTGAAACGCGATGATGCGGCCGGCACATTCGTGCGGAGCCACCATAGCTGGCAGATCCGGTCTTTCTGGTGGTATCTGTTCTGGATGACCATCGGCGGCCTTCTTTTCATCACCATCATCGGCGCTCCTGTCGCGTGGCTGGTCTGGACTCTGGCTTGGGTATGGAAGGCTTACCGGCTGATCAAGGGCCTGGTTGACCTGAACGACAACAAGGCAATGCCGGTTTGACCGAAAATTGCCCGAAAGCATGAAAAACTCACCCTTGGGTTGATTCGCATGGTTTAACGCTGGCAATCGGTTTTTGATCGGTGTAATCTATTGTCATTCTGTAAAAACCAGCGAGAGAGCAATGATACCCAGGGCGGTCCCGTGGCCTGACAATAAAAGCTTTAGAGCGGTTCGCGCAATGGTGTGCGGAAGACGCGGGCTGATTTGGGGTGCAGGGCAAGGCGGGAGGAGTGCCGTGTGGCGAGCCACACAAGCGACGAGCAACACCGCCATGCGTCCCAAAGCAGGCTGCGGCACTGTGCGCCATTGCGCAAACCCCTCTAAGCACGACCTCTCGTCGCTGCATCGCTGTTTTACGGCAATTCGTCCACTGTCCAGCGTGTGCCGCACGCTTCGTTGACTACCTTGGCCTCCACGCACCGCCTCCTGTCGCTGCAGCTCCGGACGCTTGGCCTGGAGGCCGGGTCGCTGCCCGCCACGTTCGGCCAATGGCGCCAGTTCCTCGATCAGGTCAACCTGGCATATGAGCAGGCAGACCGCCAGCGTTCACTCATGGAACAAACGCAGCAAGTGTCATTGCGCAAGATGCAGGTGCTGTACGAACGGTTGGAGGAGGCGCAACGCATCGCCCGGCTGGGCAATTGGTCGTTCACGCTGTCCAGCGGCCGCTTGCGCTGCTCGGAGGAATGCTTTCATGCGCTGTCCCTGCCACAAGGTTGTACTCCCGGCTATCGCACCCTTCTGAAACGTGTGCAGCGGAAAGACCGCCGGCCGCTGAAGACGGCAATTCATAACGCCTTGTTGCTGGGTTTGGACTTCGATATCGCCATTCGGCTATACCTTGCCGAAGGCGAAACACGCTGGATACGCATCGCTGGACAACCTGCCAGGAACGCCAACGGACTCGTGATCCGGCTGCATGGAACGGTGGAAGACGTCACCCAGCGCAAGGCTGTCGAACTACGGCAGTCGATGGAGTATGCGGTAACCCGCCTGCTTGCAGAATCGCGCTCCATCGAGGAAACCATGCCGAAGGTGCTCGAGACAATCTGCCAGACCGCCGGCTGGGCCTGCGGCGCCCTCTGGACGCTCAATCGGCAGAAGGAAGCATTTGAACGCTCCGCGGTCTGGTTGAGCAAGCACTCGGGGCTCGACAACTTTTTTCAGCATTCCAAGCACACCATCAATCTGCCGGCCTGCGCCGGTCTCATTGGTCGCACGCTGCTGTTGAGCGAGCCGGTATGGATCGCAGACGTGACGCTCGATCCGCATTTCCCGCGGGCGGACGCAGCCCGCCAGACCGGCCTGCACGCGGCATTCGCCTTCCCCGTCCAGGCGGGCGGCGAGATTCTCGGCGTAATGGAATTTTTCCGCCGGCGCGTGCAGAACCCGGATTCCGAAGTGCTGGAAAGCGCACATATCATGGGCCGTCAAATCGGCCAGTTCTTCGAGCGCAAGCAGGCGGAAAATGCCTTGCGCGAAAGTGAAGCGCATTTCCGCTCGCTCGTCGAACAGGCGTCGGACAGCTTCTACGTCCACGACCTCGACGGCAATATCCTCGACGTCAACCAGCATGGTTGCGACAGCCTCGGTTATTCCCGCGAGGAGCTGCTTGTGCGCCGGGTGACCGATATCGATGTCGATCTCTCGCTCGATGAACTGCAGTACCTGCACGAGCAGGTCAAATCCCGCAAACCGGTCGCACTGGAAAGCCGGCACATGCGCAAGGACGGCACCACCTTTCCGGTGGAGATCCGAATGGGGCCGATCAATATCGACGGCCAGCAGCATACGCTCTCGCTGGTCCGCGACATCAGCCAGCGCAAGGAAATGGAAGAACATATCCAGCACCTTGCCTACCATGACGCGCTGACCGGCCTGCCCAACCGGGCGATGTTCAACCACCATCTTCATCATGCCACCACGCAGGCGCAGCGGCACAACAAGCGCATGGCGGTTCTCTTCATCGACCTCGACCGCTTCAAGAATGTGAACGACAGTCTCGGGCACGATGCCGGCGATCGCCTGTTGCAGGAAATGTCGGCCCGCATCAGTGCCTGCATGCAGGCGGAAGATATTGTCGGCCTGGGTGCGGACCGGCATTTCGTCGCCCGGCTTGGCGGCGACGAATTCGTCGTGCTGATCGAGGAAGTGGCGGACAGCGGGCGCATCGGCCAGATCGCCCAGAAGATTCTCTCCGCGATGGTGCGCGAACATTCGCTCGACGGCCAGCCTGTGCATATCACCGCAAGCATCGGCATCAGCCTCTTCCCGGATGACGGCCGCAATGGATTCACGCTGATGAAGCATGCGGATATGGCGATGTATCGTGCCAAGCAAAGCGGCAAGAATACGTTCCAGTTCTATTCGTCGCAAATGGATTCCCATTCGAGCAAGCTGCTGGCGATGGAAGCCGCATTGCGCCGCGCCATCGAGGGCGGCGAGCTGGCCCTTCACTACCAGCCGAAGGTCGACGCCGGCACCGGTGCGATTACCGGCATGGAGGCGCTTGTACGCTGGAAGCATCCGGACCTGGGCCTGGTATCGCCAGCGCATTTCATTCCGCTGGCGGAGGAGACCGGACTGATCGTCCCCTTATCGAAATGGGTCCTGACCGAAGCCTGCAGCCAGAACAGGGCCTGGCAACAGCAGGGATTGCCCGCGCTGCGGATTGCGGTCAACCTGTCGCCCAGGCAATTTACCGATGAAAACCTGGCGGCCGAAACTGCAAGGGTATTGAAGGATGCAGGCATGGACCCGGCACTGCTGGAACTCGAAATCACCGAAAGCATGATGATGTACGACACCGAGCGGACGGTGCAGGTCCTGTCCGAACTCAGGAGCATGGGCATCAGGATCGCGATCGACGATTTCGGGATCGGTTATTCCTCCCTCTCCCACCTGAAACAGTTCCAGGTCGACATCATTAAGATCGACCGGTCCTTCATCAAGGATATCCCACACGACCAGGCGGACGCGGCAATCGCGCACGCCATCATCGCCATGGGCAAGAGCCTGAAGGCAATGGTGGTGGCCGAAGGGGTTGAAACCGCCGCACAGTTGAGTTTCCTGCGCGAGCGCGGGTGCGACGAAATCCAGGGCTATTATTTCGGTCGTCCACTCCCGGCGGAGGATTTTGCCCGCCTGCTAAAGCAGAACAGCGAGGTTGCGGTACCGCAGCCGGTCTAGCCGGCCTTTGCAGTGAACAACGCAGTACGCCCGATTCGTCAACCGGCCTGATGCAGCACAGCGAGCGCCTGTTCGATATCCGCGATCAGGTCCTGCGGATCTTCCAGGCCGATATTGAACCGTAGCAGTTGGCCTTCGTGCTTCCAGTTCCGTCGCATGGCGGCGACCCGGTACGGTACGCAGAGGCTGTTGGCGCCGCCCCAGCTATAACCGATCTTGAACAGCGTCAGGCTATCGATGAAACGATCGGTCATGGCTTCGGAATAACGGCCGTCGAAGATCACCGAAAACAACCCTCCGGCGCCGGTGAAATCCCGCTGCCAGGTTTCATGACCCGGGCAGTCGGGCAGCGCGGGATGCAAGACCGCGGACACTTCCGGGCGCGCCTTCAGCCAATTGGCGACTGTACGGGCGCCAGCGTCGTGCGCACTGAACCGCAACTGCATGGTCGGCAGGCCGCGCATCACCAGGTAGGCATCGTCGGCGCCGACGCCCAGGCCGAGCCGCATGTGCGCCAGTTCGATTTTGTGTTTCAGGTCGAGGTCACGCGTGATCACTGCGCCCATCAGCACATCGGAGCCGCCGGACTGGTACTTGGTCAATGCCTGCATCACGATATCGACGCCGTGATCGAACGCCTTGAATGCAATCCCCGCGGACCAGGTGTTGTCGATCGCGACCACAACCTTGCGCTCCGGCGTGCTGCGCTCGCGCGCCGCCCGGCAGATGGCCGGAATATCCGGCACTTCCATGGTGACCGACCCGGGCGCTTCGGTCCAGATCAATCGCGTGTTCGGCTGGATCATGGCGGCAATGCCCTCGCCGATCAGCGGATCGTAAAATCGTGCGGTGATGCCGAAATCCTCCGACAGCCAGCGGCCGAGCTCGCGGTTCGGGTTGTACACGTTGTCCGGGATGAGTACATCGTCACCGGCCTTCAGCAGCGCCAGATCGACCATCGCGATGGCAGCCAGTCCGCTTGGCGCGAGCAGGCAGTGCTCGCCGCCTTCAATGGCGGCCAGCCTCGCTTCCAGCGTGAAGGTGGTCGGCGTGCCGTGCAGGCCATAGGTGTAGGAGGACTTGTCCTGCCAGTTGCGCGAGCGCAGCGCCGCGACGTCCTTGAACAGCACCGTCGAGGCATGATGGATCGCGGTTGGAAATGCGCCGAAGCCGGCCGGCGCCTTGTATTCGTTATGGATAAGCGCGGTTTGAAAGGATTTCTGCTGAGGCGAATTTCGATCGGTCACGCAACCTCCCTGGATGGAAACTTATTGGCTCGATTTGCCGGAACGTGCTGAGGCTTTCCCCGTCTCCGGCACAATCTTCAGTTTGAACGGTTTGATGGTGGTGCCATTGACCGACATCCACTCGCCGACGAGAGTATCGCCACTGAATTTGCCGTTCCACTGGCCGGAAACGTCGGTGCCGTTCTCGGATTCTTCCATCGCGATTTCGCCGTCTTCGTATTCACCGGCCAGCAAGATTTTCGCGGACTGGCCGAACAGGAAGTAATGTCCTTCCCATCCCTCGGCCACATCCGCCTTGGGCCGCAAGTCCATCTGAATCTGCGCGTCACCGAGCGTGCCGCGCAAAACAACCGGCTTGGGCACCGGTTTCGATTGGGCGGCCTTCCCTGCGGCTGCATCCGCACCGGCTGCCGGCAACGACATTGCACACGCGCAGAACATCGCGGCTGCCAGCAGCATCCTGCGTTTCAAGCGCACCACCATTTATGCTTCTGCCCACAGATCGTGGGCATCTGCCGCCGTGATCCTGACATCAACGAACTCGCCGACTTTCAGCTTGCGATGCGGCTCATAAGGCGGCTTCACATACACGACGCCGTCGATTTCCGGCGCATCGGCAACCGATCGCCCAATGCCGCCGCTGCTGTCGAGGTCATCGATCAGCACGCGCATCGTCTTGCCGACCTTTGCCTGCAACCGCTTCTTCGAAATGCCTTCCTGCAGTTCCATCACCCGGCCGCGTCGCTCTTCCCTGACCTCTTCGGGCACCGGATCAGCCAGCAGATTCGCCGTCGCGCCCTCCACCGGTGAATAGGCAAAGCAGCCGAGTCGATCGATTTCCGCTTCCTTCAGGAAGTCGAGCAGGTATTGGAATTCCTGCTCCGTCTCGCCCGGGAAACCGGCGATGAATGTCGACCGGATAGTGATGTCCGGGCACATCTTGCGCCACGCCTGGATACGTTCGATGTTCTTCTCGCCGCTGGCAGGCCGCTTCATCCGCTTCAGGACATCCGGATGGGCATGCTGCAGCGGCACGTCGAGATACGGCAGCACCCTGCCCTGCGCCATCAAGGGAATCACATCGTCGACATGCGGATAGGGATATACATAGTGCAAGCGGACCCAGGCGCCATAGCTTTCGGCCAACTCACCCAGCGCACCGACCAGTTGCGTCATATGGGTCCGTACCGGCTTTCCGTTCCAGAAACCGGTACGGAACTTCACATCCACGCCATAGGCGCTGGTGTCCTGGGAAATGACCAGCAGTTCCTTCACGCCGGCCTTGAACAGGTTTTCCGCTTCCAGCATCACATCCGCGATCGGCCGGGAAACAAGGTCGCCGCGCATCGACGGGATGATGCAAAAACTGCAGCGGTGATTGCAGCCTTCGGAAATTTTCAGGTAGGCAAAATGCTTCGGCGTCAGCTTGATACCTTGGGGAGGCACCAGATCGATGAAGGGTTCGTGCGGCTTGGGAAGATGCTTGTGCACCGCCATCATGACTTCACCGACCGCATGCGGACCGGTTACTTCCAGCACTTTTGGATGCACGCTCTGGATGATGTCCTTGCCGGACGCATCCTTTTTTGCACCCAGGCAACCCGTAACGATGACCTTGCCGTTTTCGCTTAATGCTTCACCGATCGCATCGAGGGATTCCTGCACCGCGGCATCGATGAAACCGCAGGTATTGACGATCACCAGGTCGGCGCCGTCATAGGATTTGGCCGTTTGATAACCCTCGGCGCGCAACTGCGTCAGGATCTGCTCGGAGTCGACCAGCGCCTTGGGGCAACCGAGGGAAACAAAGCCGACTTTTGGTGCTGTTTGATTATCGTGGGACATAGAAAAAGGGTACAAAGCGAATCCGCTATTGTACCCTCTTCACCTGCGCCGCCTTCCTGCAGGATCAGCGCAATCCCGCCATGGTGCGCCGAATCCTGCGCTAGCTCTTCGGCTTGTCGTTGTTCGGCGGAGTGCCGGGAAACGGGAACGTGCCGAACATGTTCTTGGTCTGGCTCTGCATCTGCTCCTGCATCTGGATGAACAGCGTCTTGCTCTGCTCGATGTAGTTGCTCATCATGCCCTGCATCATCGGTCCCTGCACGTTCATGAACTGGGTCCACATTTCGGGGCTGAAGGGCTTGCCTTCATAAAACCCCTTCGAGCTTTCTGCGAGCTTGTTCTGAATGTCGATAAAGGCCTGGATGTTCTTTTCGAGATAGGAACCCATCATGCCCTGCATCGCGTGTCCGTAATAACGGATGATCTGCGACAGGGCGCCGCTCGAAAACATCGGGGTGCCGTTCGATTCCTCCTCCAGGATGATTTGCAGCAGGATGCTGCGTGTGAGGTCCTCATCGCTCTTCGCATCGATGACGGTGAAGTCCTCGCTGTCGAGCACCAATTGCTTGACATCGGAGAGCGTGATGTAGGAACTCGTCTGCGTGTCGTAAAGACGGCGATTCGGATACTTCTTGATCAAGCGCTCGGAAATCTTTTTTGCACTATTCATCGAAAATCCCATTGTGGTGCGTGGCTACGCAGTCATGTCGCTAAAAAAGAACAATCGTTCGGATAACGACTTTATTATAGTTTGAAAAAACTGCGGGTCGTGTATCCGGCACTGCATTATTGTCTCTGCGCAATACCGGCCAACGTAAATTACTTGCCTTGTTCCGCCTTGACCTTCACATACCTGCCTGGCGCCGGCTCAATCGGCTTGTATTCGGCATTGCCCAGTTTGCGCGGTGCATTCACCTGCTTGCCCGCATGCTCCTTCAGGAACGCAACCCATTCAGGCCACCAGCTGCCAGGATGTTCCTGCGCGCCCTTCATCCATTCATCCGGAGTCGCCGGCACGTCATCGTTGGTCCAATAGCTGCGCTTCTTCTTGGCCGGCGGATTGATGACCCCGGCGATATGTCCCGACGCGCCGAGGACGAAACGGTTACGCGTGCGTTTCTTCGGGTTCAGGAGTCCGACGGCCGCATACCCTGCCGTCCAGGGAACGATATGGTCTTCCCGCGAGCCGTAAATGAAAGTGGGCGTATCAATTTTCGACAGGTCGACCTTTTCGCCTGCCACATTCACTTTACCCGGATCCTTCAGCTTGTTTTCAAGGTACATGTTGCGCAGGTAGAAGCAGAACATCGGTCCTGGCAAATTGGTGCTGTCCGCATTCCAGTACAGTAAGTCGAATGGCGGCGGCTCCTCGCCTTTCAGGTAATTCGCCTTGACGTAGTTCCATACCAGGTCGTTCGGCCGCAGGCTGGAGAAGGCCGAGGTAAAGTCCCGCCCGGGCATGAGTCCGCCCTGCCCGATGGTCTGCTCACGCAGCGCCACCTGGGTTTCGTCGATGAATACCTCGATCACGCCGGGATCGGAAAAATCGAGCAAGGTGGTGAGCAGCGTGAGGCTGGCTACCGGTTTTTCGCCGCGGCCATACAGCAGAGCCAGTGCGGTGGACAGCAAGGTCCCGCCGACGCAGAACCCGAGTGCATTGATCTGGTCGCTGCCCGAAATTTCCTGAACTACCTCGATCGACTTCGTGACGCCGTCCTGGATGTATTCATCCCAGGTGGTCTTGCCCATCGACGCATCGGGATTGCGCCAGGACACGAGGAATACCGTATGCCCCTGCTCGACGGCATGGCGAACCAGTGAATTTTCCGGCTGCAAATCGAGGATGTAATACTTGTTGATGCAAGGCGGCACCATCAACAGCGGCCGTTCGTAAACGGTCTTGGTCAACGGCTTATATTGCAGCAACTGGAACAGCGCGTTCTCGAACACCACCGCGCCTTCCGTGTTCGCGACATTCTTGCCGACTTCAAACGCAGTCTCATCGGTTTGCGATATCTGCCCCTTCTGCATGTCGGCCAGCATATGCGCGATGCCCCTGGTCAGGCTTTCGCCCTTCGTCTCGATAATTTTCTGCTGGGCTTCGGGGTTGGTGACCAGGAAATTGGCAGGCGACATCGCATCCACGATCTGCTGCACGGCGAAGCGGATTTTCTGCCTGGCCTTCGGCGTCGTTTTCACGGCGTCGGCCATTGCCATCAGGAAGCGGGCATTCAGAAGATAGACGGCGGCATTGAAGGCATACAGGCTGTTCGATTGCCACTCCGGCGCGGCGAAGCGCCGATCCGCTATGGCCGGCGGTTTCGCAGCCAGCACATCCTGCCAGAGGGTCGTCACCTGCTGCATATAATCGCTTTGGAGCTTGGACATGACCTCGGGTTCGATACTTGCGCCAAGCTCGCTCATCGTCGAGAGCATCGGTTTCATATCCGGCTGCGGCTGCTTGAGCCATGCCTGCCATGCGCCGGGATCGGTCAATTGGGCCATCCATTCGGAAGGAGCGGTTTGAGGGTTAAAGGTATTCATGCCTGGCTCTCTATTTTCGCGTATGGTTATGGTTTGTCTCGGAATCGGATGCTATGTATATCGTCGCCATTGCATGGATGTATGTCGTGTTCATGATGTCGATCACGGAACGTACTGTCGTCGCCGGCATCATGACCTTCCTGCTCTATGGCGTCCTGCCTCTGTCGGTCATTCTATACTTAATGGGCACACCGCAGCGCAAGCGCAACCGGGCCGCCAGAGAAAAACAGCAGCAGCTGGAAGCGACCGGCGCAGCGGGCGATGGAGCCAATGCCGCGACCGACAAAGTCGATCCTTAGGTATTGATTGTGGCGTATCCTGCGAGCAAATCGAGAGCGATTACTTGAGCCAGATCAAGGAGGCCATCCGGCCGGTGGTTCGATCCCGCCGAAAGGAAAAGAAGTTGCCGTGACCGGTGACGGTGCAACTGCCGCCACCGGTTACGCGATCGATGCCCGCATTACCCAGCGCCCTGCGCGCCAACGCATAGATATCGGCGAGATATTTACCCGGGCTGCCCGCCACCGGGACAAAAGCGGTCCTTACCGCGACATCCTTACTGACGAATGCATCCAACACGTCCGTCCCGACTTCGAAACAGTCCGGCCCGATCGCAGGCCCAAGCCAGGCGACGATCTCATCCGCGCCCATGGCACGCATGCGGTCGACGGTATTCTGGAGTACCCCTCCGGCAAGGCCACGCCAGCCCGCGTGCGCAGCGCCCACCGCACGGCCATTCAGCGCGCAGAACAGCACGGGCAGGCAGTCAGCGGTCTGGATTGCGCAGACGACGCCGGGACGCGATGCGACGCTCGCGTCCGCCTGCGGCACATCGGTTGCAATTGCGGCGTCGACCACCGTTGTGCCATGGACCTGCGTCAGCCAGGCGGGCTCCGCAGGCAACATTGTGCGCAGCAACTCCCGGTTCCGGCGCACATGCTCCGGCCTGTCCCCTACATGAACACCAAGATTCAAGCCGCCTCCGCCGGCGCCATCATCGTACGGCGGGAGACTTACGCCTCCGTGCCGCGTTGTGGACAAGGCACCGGCATGCGGTAGAGGCACGTCCCAGTCGGGGAAAATCAGGTGCGTCATGCCGGGCGGCTTTGTATTCAAGGAATTTCTCCGTCGATGCCCGCACGTGCGAGCAGCCCGGCAAAGTCTTCCGCAAGCGGCGATTGCCATTCGCATTCCTTGCCTGAGGTCGGGTGCAGGAGGCCAAGCCGATAGGCGTGAAGTGCCTGCCGCCCGAATACCGGGACGAGGTGCGGCTTGCCGTACAGCGAATCGCCCACCAGCGGAAAGCCGATCGACTGCATGTGCACACGGATCTGGTG
>NZ_DAIUCO010000039.1:0-26939 GCF_036846085.1 Noviherbaspirillum sp.
TTATCCGGGAGGCCGGAAAGAAGTTTGTCGTCATGGATACGGCACCCACCGGCCACACGCTGCTGCTGCTCGATGCCACTGGCGCCTATCACCGTGACATCAGCCGGCAGTTAAGCGACAAGGGAATGCACTTCATCACGCCGATGATGCAATTGCAGGACGGGAAGCAAACCAAGGTTCTGATCGTGACACTCGCTGAAACCACCCCCGTGCTGGAGGCGGCAAACCTGCAGGAAGACCTGCGCCGCGCCGGCATTGACCCGTGGGCATGGATCATCAATAACAGCCTGGCTGCGGCGCAGCCCGCGTCCGGACTTCTGCGGCAACGAGCCGCCGGCGAACTGGCGCAGGTCGACGCGGTTGCCACGCACCATGCGCGCCGCTGGGCAATTGTGCCGCTGCAGGCCCGGGAGCCGATCGGCGTCGAGCGGCTTTTATCGCTCACCACCCACAACAGCGGAACGCCCTTGGCGGAAACCCCCAACCGGCCCCCGCCGTGCGTTGACATCGTTCAGTTGATGCGTCATCCGGTCAATCGTCAGTCGGCATGCGACATCGAGCATGCACGCCTGGCGGTGTCAAACCTCAGCCTGCCCAATGCAGTGTTAAGCGCCCATTCGCGTCTTTCAATAGCATGAGGCCCACGATGGCCGCGACGATCAGCCCCAGATTTTGCGGCACGCCAAGCAGTAGTGCCGCCTGCGCGCCGATGAGAGACCACAGTACCGGTGCAAAGATCGGCGCCGGGGATATGGTGGCGTCAGAAAGCACAGAAGTCCGATGGTGAAAATAGTGGTCGGACAGGGAAGACCGAACGTTGGCATTGCCGGAAACCAATGACCCGCATACCAGGACCATGCACGATAAATACCAAGCGCAAAAACAATCAGAGCCGCGCCGGCGCTGCCACGAGCGCGACCGTTCCCTGCAAAATGAAGTCGTCCCTGATAGACGCCATACCAGAGAAAACACAGACTGCCCGCAAGGGAAAGCGCACCGACCCCATACGCAGCCGGATGGATGCGCGCAAAGAAGGCGACGTGGTAGGACCAGTGCCGGGGTGTCGACGTTGATGGCAACGCGGCTGTCATTGTCACACCGAACGCATCTTCTTCATTATCCTTGCACGAATGCTGCGCCGTCATTCACGAACAGGTGAACAGGCCGGCAGGCACCGGTTTATTGAAGGATGCAGGCCTGGCTTGTTCTGTATGGCCCCGGACTTGATTGCCAAGCCATCCGGCTATTCCAGACCAGCATTTGTAACGACCGGCAACGTCCTGTCATTTGCACCTGGCGTCCATCATCGCCATATGCTGCTGCCGCATTTCGGGCGACATGGATTTCATGCGCTGGTCCATCATCGCCTCGCGTTCGGCAGATGTCTTTGCGCTCATCATGTTCTTGTGGTTGTCGCACATTGCCTTCATGTCCCTTCCGGCCATCATGCCGCCCTGGCCATTGTTCGTGCTGGATGAAGAAACGGCGGTGCTTGAGGGCGGGTGATGTGACGCGCAGCCGCTCAGCACACCTGCGATTACCATCGGAATCATTCGTTGCAGCATTGTCAAGGCGACCGACATGATGAACTTCCTTTCTGTATTGACGAAGTGGCGTTACAAGTCTCATCGTAGAATGCGGCCTGTACAAAAATGCGATCCAGATCAAAAAATGCCGTGTTAATGAACATCGGCTCTTTAACACGATCGTCGTACTATCAACGTTATCGATGGACTATAAAAAAGACGGTAGTTAGGCGATCAGTGATTCTCACTGCAATAAGTAGACGGCAACCAGAACAGGTACACGGTTACCGCAATCCCGATCGCACCAAGCATGATCGTCAACGGTAACGTTTGCACACGGTAGATTGCATATATGATCGAAGGCCATAGAAGCGCAATCGCCGTGATCTTTGCACGGAGCGGAACAACCTGATGTTCCTGAAAATCTTTCAGTACACTTCCTAGAAGTGGCGCTTGCAGCAACCAGGCATGCATGTGAGTTGATCCGCGCAAATAGCAGGCCGATGCCAACAGAACAAACGGCGTGGTTGGCAGCAAGGGAAGAAACAGTCCCACGATCGCCAATGCCAACGCACACGTTCCAACCAGATTAAACAACCACTTCACACGATCCTCGCAATCGCGCTGTACTCAATTCCATGCGCCGCACTTCATGCAATCGCAGGACCAAGACCGATTGGTGCAGGCGTTATGTTCGTGATCAACGAAAAAAGTCGTTCAAATTCTTTCTTGTGGCTGGTTCCCGCCACGGATTTCTCGTTGAGGATGAATGCTGTATTGACGGTATCCCAATCCTCGGCCGTAAACAATTGAACCGATGCCGGGAGAACGACGTCTTCTTCCAGATGCATGTGCTTGATATAAAACTCGGCGTAGTTCATAACCAGATTAACAAAGGTGTTCATCGCCTCCCCACCTTGCAACTCGTACCGGTTCAATGCGTGCTCGATGCGCCGTACCATGGCATCGCCCAGAGCATGTTGGGTTTCAAGTTCGGAAAGTACGCCATCCAGACGATCGGTTCGCCTGCGTAGCGGAGAAAAGAGATAAAAATCCTCTTTCGGATGATGGACCTTTTCAGGGTAATCACAGATATAAAGAAGCATGGCGCGAAAAACTTTCAGGTCGGGCGCTTTCTTCGCTACTTGCATATCGCTGGCAAGCTGCTTCATTGAACGTATGACCGCCATCAGGCAGTCATGCTCTTCCTGAATAATGCGGATCGTCAGTTGACTCGGGGGTAGTCGCATAGTCCGGATAGAAATCAGAGTATCAATATGGTCGGTTTCAAGCACGCCCTTGACGCGCCGACGTACCGCATAAAGGTGGAATCATGTCACGTGGATCGCTCTTGTCGGTTCCTGGCCCGACCGACGCCTTTCGTTTGTGCGCTTCCAGTTTCGGATAGAGAATTTGCTCTTCCTTAATGCTATGCGTATGCATGAGGATAAAGAATGACTCTGCATGCAGCAGGAAATCATCTTTGCTACGCTTTCGGATTGATTCTTCAATACGAAGCAATATCATCTCCAGTTTTGCATGCTCAGATTGGAGATCCTTAAGCGGCCACGCATCTTCGCCCGCCGAGTCTCTTATCAAAGGAAAGAAAATCGACTCTTCCATCGCGATGTGCCGTCGAAAAGCCGTGTTGAATTTCAGGAAATCGATGAAAGCTTGTTCCCATTCATATTGCCCGACATGCTGCTCCACGCTCAGAAAAAGGGCGTCACATTGTTTATGGTCATCAATTATCTGATCGGATGCGGTGGGCATGGGCTTCTCCTGCTGATGCCCCATTCTCTGCCGTAATGACGTTGGAATTCCATAATCCAGATCAATTTTTTACAAATTGTCGAGGTGCATGCCTTCATTCGACCCATTGCACGTCACGGCAGGCAAGCGGACTCCAATCGTAAGCCGCATGTCGTTCAACAGGCTGTGCTCCCCTGAGTTCTTTCCGGGCGCCTCCATCGTCTAGCCCTCCCGTCCGTCAATCCGTGCGCTCGTTAGATACGGGGTGTAGACGACCAGGAAAATCAAGAATGCACCGACCCAGGCTATGGCGGCAGCGACCAGCAGGGTATCCCGTGCTGAGCCGCTAGTGATGGCCGCGGCGAAGCGCGATATGATTCCGGCCTGCATTAAGAAGTACATGGCAACTTCCGCTTTTCCGGCCTTCAGGATTCTTCCCGTATGACCAAGCGATGTACGCGTGATCATACCGATGATAAGGCCCGCCATGGATCCTATTGCCAGTACATGAAACGCCGCACTCGGGCTCACCACACCCAACGCTGCCAGCGAAAGCAATAGAAAGCCGACAGGGATCCATGCATACGAAATGTGCAATATCCACAATAGAGGATTCCGCATCGTGCATAAAGGCTTCCATCCAATCAACCGTGTTGCTTGCGCGACCGCCGCAGCAGCTGCCAGACTGGCAGTCAAGGGTGGCGGGAAACCGAATGACCATGCCAGCGCTGCAATCACAGTCACCGCAAGGCTGATATGATCACGCCGTTCATCGACTACCGGCTTCGCGCCAGTGACGGCATTGGAGGTGAAATTGGGAATGACTCGCCCGCCGATGACTGATTCAATGACCACCACAAGCAAGATGGCCGCATACAAGGGCTGCAATGGCGAGATCGCGATGAGGTCCATCCTGGCAATGTGAAACACAATGTTCGCCGCCGACAATATTGACAACAGGGCAATCAGAAGCATGTTGCGCTTGTTGCCTGCACGCTTGATTACTGTATATAGCGGCCAACTGGCAACGGGCAAGAAACTGGCGTCCAGTAGAGCAGCCCACAATGGATCCAGAAACAGCATCCCCGCGCGTCCGGCAATCCATAGTGCCGCGATGGCAGCCAACGCGCCATGACGTGGCGTCCACAAACCGGTCCAGTTGCGCGCGGCGGTGTACAAGAATCCCACAATGACGGCGATTGCAAAACCGAAGACCATCTCATGCACGTGCCAGCTCAGATCGACCTGCATCGGGCGATTGATCCACCCAAAATATTTGATCAGCCATAGTGGCACACTGACTACTGCAAAGGCCGCCGCAAGCAAATAAAATGGACGGAACCCCAGCTGGAACAGCGGATGATTCTTAAGTCCGGACGGTCTGATTTCGTTTGCTGCACTTTCGTCAATGGTACGCAGAGTCATGACACACCTCGTTTAACATGCCAGTGGTGAAACAGGAGTGAGCGCACTATAGCAACGGCTAGTCCTATCTTCCTTAACATGCATTAAGGAAGCCGGGAACGCGGCAATGTCACAATGGCGCCTTGCTCACCAGAGGATTTCGCCATGGCCACGATCAAAACGGCTTTTGAAGAGTTCGATGTGGCATTGCGCCACCATCCCGACGGGGAGAGAATGGTGCTGTTCCCGGATTTTGAACACACGCCGGGCACGCCTTCCGGACCCACCGGTATGATGCGTTCGGAACACCGCCACATTAAGGAAATCACGGCCGCGATGACGGATTCCTTGTCGGCACACGACGCCGATGCATTTGCAGCCTCGGTCGACCTATTGCATATGATGCCGGGACAACGCATGTTGCAGGAATCGTCCACCCTGTACCCGGTCGCCGACTGCTCTTTTGCCGCGTGCGTGGACCAGCTAGATGCCCAAGTGCGAGACCTGCGCCATCCATTCGGAGAACATCAATCATGACTAAAGAAATATCTCTTGATGTATGCGGACTGGAGCCTCCCGAGCCCATGGAGCGTGTGCTGGAGGCGCTGGCGCGTCTGCAGCCGGACGAACAGATTCGCATGCTCATCGACAGGGAACCGCGCCCGCTATATCGCATTCTGGAACAGAATGGCTATGCATATACCGTGACGCAGCGTGACGGGTATTTGTTCGACATCGCTATTCGCCACCGCAGCTGATGCGCAGTGGGCTGTCAGTTGATGATGGCCCAGTTTATCGTCTTGCGCTGACGGAACAGCCATTGCTACTCGGTGTCTTCTTCACCGCAGGCCGCGCGTACTCGGCAGTAATCGGCATTCTGTACAAGAATGTTCCATTCCTGCTTTGGCAAGCCGTGCTCAGCAGAACCAGGATCGATAGGACAGGGATTCCAAGTATTCGCGAGCTGACGCCTGATCACGAAGCAAAGCATCAAGCCTGGCTTCATCTTGTCGCGCTCGCATTCCTGGTCGCCGCAGCAGGTATCTCCCCTGATGCGTTCGCGCGTCCGGCAAGGGCGTGTCCTGTCTTTCCGTTCTGACGCTGTGGTGGGATCCGGTACGGTCGTATCGGATGTACCGGAAGGCCAGTTTGAAGGCCTATCCGCTGCGGTCTCGGCCCGGGCAGCAGTTTTGGCACGCGCAAGTAGAAGATTATGCGCAGCGCCAGCCCGGACGACTCCGCTGGCATGTCAGCCTGACGATGGTTTTTTGAAAGGCGGGCGCTTTCAGTCGCGATGATAGAGGCGATGGTGCTGTTCCACCATCATCGCTCTATCCTTCGTAGTTACGCAATCGTTCGATGTCCAGGATAACCACTTCGCGCCCCCGGACATCGATTAACTGTCTCGCAACAAGGTCGTGCAAGACCCGTGAGAAATGTTCGGGTGTCAGATTCAGACGGGAAGCAAGGAGTTTTTTACTCACCTGGAGCGTGACATGGCCACTATCACCATGCGGATCTTCCTTGAGGAGATAGCCAATCACCCTCTGGCTGGCAGAACGCAACGAGTAGGCTTCCACATCCGATATCAATCCATGAAGGCGGCGGCTGAGCCCCGCCAGCATGCGGCGCGCGAATTTCGGATTCCGATCCAGTTCGGTAAATACCGCGTGCGCGGATATGTATAACAACAGAGAGTCGGCAAGTGCCTGCGCATTCACGATGTAAGGCTTTTCCATAAACATGAGCGCCTCACCAAAGCTTTGCCCCCCACCAATGATCTCGACAACTTTCTCATCCCCTTGCATCGACGTAAAGCCAAGTTTGACCTGTCCATAAATGACGATATGGAATCCGTCGCATGGATCGCCGCGCGTGAATATCACGCCGCCCTTTGGAACATGGATCTCCTTCGTCGACGCGGCGATCTGCCCCAGCTCATCCGGACTGACGTCATTGAACAGGGGAAGACGCTTGAGGAATTCGCGCGGATCGATTTTTGCGGTGGACATGGCGTTCACCTAGTCTGTGGAATGGGTTAGAAATTTTGCCGAAGAAGGCATGCAAGCCGCTGCAACCTGCATTATTTCCCTTATCCGTCCCGGCGGCATCGAAGGTACATACGCACAAAAGCCCGCTCGCAGCGGGCTTCCTCCTTCAAGGACCTTAGGCCGTTCAGTGGCCAGAATCCCCATCCGGCTTGCTATGTGATTTGAAGACATCCGCATTCTCGGGCCCGTCAACATGCATGAAGCCAACCAATCCCTTTTCCATCCGCGACAACGCATGATCGACCAGAATCAGGCGACCAGGAACTTCGACTTTGAACTCGACCATGGTCGCCCCTCCGGGCGCCACAGTCGTGGTCTGCACGTTACGCAGCGGCGGTGACGTGAGATCACCCATCGAATAGACCCGATCGAAGACTTCACCGATGACGTGAAAGCTCGATGTCGCGTTTGGACCGCCCACCCCGAAGAAGATACGGACAGTCTCGCCAGTTTTCGCTTCCATGCGATGCGTCTTGGTCAGTGCATCATGGGTTCCATTAAACGTCAAGTGCTCAGGTTGCTCGGCAAGCAATTTTTCCAGGGAGAATTCGTTTTCGCCCTGTGTGCCATGGCGCTGTGCGGTATAAAGCTCCCCTTGCATGACGTAAAATTCACGGTCAACCTTCGGCAGCCCGCCTTCCGGTTCCACCAGGATCATGCCATACATGCCGTTGGAAATATGCTGCGCGACCATGGGCGTTGCACAGTGATAAACGTACAGTCCCGGATTCAGCGCTTTAAAGGTAAAGCTCTTGGTGGCGCCTGGGGCCGCCTGTGTGACCGCCGCACCGCCGCCGGGTCCGGTGACCGCGTGGAAGTCGACCGAGTGAATCATGTGGCTGTCTTTGGCATTCGACATGTTGACAGTCACGGTATCACCCACTCGTGTACGGATGAACGGACCTGGAACCTTGTTGTTGAATGTCCAGTACTTGTAAGTCGTGCCATCGGCAAGTTGTCCCAACACCTCGGTTGTTTTAAGATTGACGGTCATTTTTTGTGGACCGCGCTTTCCAACCGGCTTGCCGACGTCAGCAGGATTGGCTGAAATATCGGCCCCCTTGGGCGCCTGTTTTGCAACGCCGCCGCCCACCGTGATCTTTCCGATCATGCCCGCCTGCACGTGGCCTGGCAAGGTGCAGATATACTGGAACTCGCCTTTCTTATCGGCCTTGAATACGATTGTCGTACTTGAGCCCTTCGCATTAAGCTGATTCGATTTGGCGGAAAAGTCGGGAACTGCGATATCGTGCGTCGCGCCGTCACCGTTCACAAGGTTAATCTGTACCACCGCATTTTCCGGCACGATGAGCTGCGGGTTCACTTTTCCTTTGATCGCGCCATTTTCACCAATAAACACCAACTTGCCGTCGGCAATATCAGTGCGCAGCGTGAAAGTCACATCAGGGCGATATTGAACAGAAGCGCTGCTGTGTGCGTGTTCAGTCGCTGCATAGGCACCAGACATACTTGCGATGCTGAAGACTGCGCATGCCACCAACCGTGTGATTTGTTTCGGGTCCATTGTATTCACCTTTATTATCTGGCCGGCAACGTGAGTGATTCCGGCTCAGTACGAACAAATCATACGTCTCGCATGCTTCTTTAAAAAATGATCCATATCAATTTTTAAAGCAACGGCAATTTCTGTTACGGCGTCGTTGTTTCGACCTGGAACCCGTTCATGCCGTTAGTCCGGATCTTGAGCACGACCTCCACCAAATGTCCTTGCCGATGCCTGAAGCGGGAGAATGCTGATGAAAACCGCTCGCGCTGGCGGCCAGCGCTCTTGGCCAGCTCGTGCGCCGCCCTCAAACAAGGACCTGCTCCACCGGCCGGCGATACGATCGCGCCATTTCCGGACCGCGACCGATGCGGACGACCAGGTCGGCACGCCGGTTGCCGATGCCAAGAAAATGCGCAAACCGCGGACGAAGGGCCGCCACTTCCACCGGCTGGTTGATGAAGACCGTGCGCAGGTCTATCGCGGTGGCCTGGAGTGCAAGCCGTTCGAAGCAACGCCCTGCTTCGATCCAGTGACGCTTATCGTCGCGCTCCGAGAACAACACCGCGATGGCGGCGGAACTGCGGATATGCTTTTCATCTTTGCGGTTCTGGCTTTTTGCCGACGCCGCCATACCCATCATCATCTTCCCCAGCCAGCCGGGCATCTCGGGGATGCCCAGAATCGCACCATACAGCCCATCGCCCGTCCGTCTGGCGCTGCGTGCATTGAAACGAATCCACCGCCGCATCTCTGCGGCCCATTCAGGATCGCCGAACTGGGCATTATTGCCTTGCGCGACGTACTCGATGATCTTCTCCTTCTGCCCGCTATCCGTGACAAGCAGGATGGAGACGCCATCGCCGCGCCCGGCCTGCTCAAGGAGGCGAAGCTGCTCGCCGGAAAGCAATGTCCCATCGTATGCGGTCCGGCTGCACCGGCGTTTCGGAATCGCCTCGAACAACGATGAGCGCAACGGCGTGGTTTCTTCGAAATCGATGCGCACGCACGAGGCATCCGCGTCATACGAAAGGCGGCCTTTCAACCCCGCGGCATGCGCCGCCAATAACAGGTTTTCAGCCGAGCAGCCGACCATGCCAACTACATCGCATGCGAACGCAGACATAGCCGAAAGGATGAACATTCCAACCTCGTCGCAACCGGTTTTGACAATATGCCTGGCTGGACAGGCGGTAACCCTTTTACCTCCTGGAGAACAGCCGATCGCCATGAGCGTGCCGACTGCACCACGGGCAGACATTGCATCTGCATACCGATCACGCTGCCACCATTGTCGTGGTACGCGGACAGTTGACGCTGACGACGGCGCCGCAATGGCTCGGGGAGCAAGTCGTCACGACATCTGTCCTTCTGATGGAAGGACAGGCGCAATGTGCCGAAACCGGAGGGTGGATCAGCCTGAGGGCGCGAATGCCGTCCGAGAATCAGACGGTGGCGGGCAAGCGTCGTGCGCCGGCATGGCGTGGCTTTTTGCAGCGCCTGCTGCTTGCGGTTGGTGCATGGCGCCGCCATCTTCCCGGCCTGGGCTGAACCGCCATCCAGCCCTGTGATGTCTGTCGCCGTCGCAGCGACCACGCCCGGAAAAGGGCTCACGTACCGAAACCGGCGTTTCAGTTCCGCAACCGCACGTAACCATAAATCACAGCGCGAAAAGCAATCCAGGATTCAGAATGAATAGTCGAACGACTGACAGGCAGCGTTTCACATCGCACGTCAATTAGCACGGGGCTATTCAATGAGGAAATTTTATGCCATGAACAGACGCACACCGATGGCCCAGTGTCCAATGAAAGGATGGGGAATCATCAGCGCACCCTCCCGTAGCCCTGCCTGGACTGGTTTTGCAACTTAATGTGCAATGAACAGCCATATGGATAGAAGTGAAATTTCACATCGGCCGGCTGGCTTTCACCAACGGAAAGCACCAGCTAGTCATTTTTTGCAAACCGCTTGAGCCTCGTAAAGGGCAAGTATGACCATCGATTTTGACCAATTGCTTGACAGCGACGCACAATCGGCACTGGCTGAAGAAATAGTGACAACCACTGCGGCTGTCGTGTCGAATGCCTCTGCGCCTGACTTTGCTGCTCACATGCTGGAGCAAGGGTTTTCTTCCGGTTTATCTTCGGAGCAACGCCACGCCGCGGTCGTTTTGCAGACTTACGCGGTACGGTGCGCCAAGGAGGTGTTGACACCGGCACTGGATTCCTCGGCAGCAGAGCGCGCCGAAACACTCGAAGCATCGTTACAAAATCATTGTCCTGCCGATGCACTGTCAGCCTTGGAAAAAGCACCCCACGCCGCAGCGGCATTCAAGGCAGCCATGTGCCGTTCCATGGCGCGCAAGTGCGCCGAACTGGCCGCTGCCGAAATGGACCGACTTAAAAAAGGAAAAATTACGATTCTGAATGAGCAGGATGAAAAGATATTCGATCAGCAGCATGCGGAACGGCAACAAAAACAGACCCAAGCGACCACGGCGTTCCTGAGTTCTTTGCCGCAACGCTATCCCGACTTTGGCAGGTCGCTATTCGACGATATCCGGCAACACGTCCAGCGCGATATCGAGGACCGATATAAAAGTCCGGATATCCATGCCAAGGTCGACTCGTTGTTCGCTGATGCCCTGGCGAGAATGTCCTAGGATATCCAGGCCAATCCTGCGCAATTCGCCTGGCACCTGCCATAAGTCGACTTATTCTGCGATCACGGGTTGATGCATCGGATGTTCAGCCCGACGTCGACGTAGGGTAAGCTTTTTGTAGCTGGGCGAAAAATGCTCGGCTTCCAGCAACCCTAATCAACGACCTGTACCTGACCCAACTCGGTTCCGTCCCATCCACTGGCTCTGTGCTGCGCATTACTGCAGGCAGCAACATCGCCCAGATCGTAGCAAGCGGCCCTGGAAGCACCGCCCGATGCGATTTCGGATCGCAGAAGCGATATCGTCGTATCCAGCATCGCGTCTGCGTACCCGCAGTCGTCAATCGAAGGAATAGCCGTCGATACACAGGGCAACCTTTACTACGCTAATCGCACGATGCACACTGTCGTTAAAGTGACGCCGTCTGGGGAAACGCTCGCAGTCATTGGCGCTCCCGGGGAAGTTAGAAACGCCGACTCGCGTCGGCATGCTGCATTCAAGGTCGTTGAGCTGCAATGGACTGAAGGCGATTCACCGTTCCAAAAACGTTGGCGGGCAAGGCTTGCCGGCTGTGGCGGTCAACAAGGCGACGCAGCCGCGATCGTGCAAATCGGTTTGCTTATTATTGCAGACACAGCATCAATTTCCGCGCATAATCTGACGCTTTAGGTGAATTGCATCCCACTATGAATTGGTTCATCCACACTGCTCTCACAATGGGGCTTGCCTCTGTAACTGCCATGGCCGTTGCTGCTGACAATGCCTGTTTGCTGGAAGGAAGCCTCAAAATTGGCAAGCAAGTCACGCAAATCAAAGACTGCATGCAAAACAATGGCGTCAAGAAGGAACAATTTCTGCAGACATGCAAAGGCATCGCAGAAATGGGCGCTGGCATGGGCGCACCGCCCAAAGTGACATACTTGGATGCCTGCCCTGCAAGCCCCCAGGGCGTGTGCGAAGGGGTGTTTGGCCAACCTATCCATAGTTATTACTACATGCGCAGCGTGTCTGATCTGGCAGATTCGAAAGCAAGCTGCCAGAAGACCGGTGGAAAATGGCGCAACGGGTGAGATAGATCTAATATGGAAATACGCTCAATCGCATCGCTCGTTGACGGGCAAATCTGCGATGTCTACGCAGGCCACTATTGGCAACTGGCTGCCTGGTCGGCTGGAGATGGATGCTTTTACCTGACTGATCAAGTAGATGGACGGCCCATCGGCATTTCAGTGGGCGACGTGGAACAGTGGAGGCCAGCGAGCGCCGGGTTCTAACGAAACATTAAAGGTTGCAATAATTCTAGAGGTTGGTGGCACGCCGACCTCGATGAAATACCGCTTCAATGTTGTCGCGTCCGGATCGAGGATGTATGCAGCATAGTAGCGCTTGTGCTAATGCGGGCGTAGTCCCAGTTGCCCGTTGTCTTTACCGCCTGCGCAGAATGCCAGTCGAATGAAGCAATTACCCTGTGCTTCATTCAACGCCCGAAACGCAATATGCGTGTGCGGAACATATGGCGCGCCCCGACGTAGCCAGAAATCCCCGCCCGGATCGTCATAGCGGGTTGGCCGTGCACTGAAACTGACTGCACCGCCCACTTCCAGGCAAACCGTGTAGCCCAGCGCGCCAAGCGTCTTGCTGCAGAAATCCTTACTTACTGAAAGATCCGCTACCCGGATGCCTGTGTGATCGATCATGCCAAGTCCGTTTGTTTGCCGCAGTGCGTGTTGCGATGATACCTTCGCCAGTCTGAACGAACATTGGACTGGCATCAACTTACCATTCTGGCTATCCGCCTTTGCTTGCTCTTGCAGGAACGGCAAATTCGCATTCTTTCTGTAATGCGCTGGTAATCGCCGTCGTCCTGCGTGGGGATAAGAACATTGCACGTTGCTCTGCGCGACTTGCCAAGATGAAGACGGGCGCATTCATCTATCAATATACGAATTTTTATTAATAGTATTTTTTAATTATGCGAGTGCTACGTTGTACTATCCACCTGCAGTATCAAAAATCCATCCCTAGGATTGAGTGAGAGACGAAAGCCCGCAAGGCCACAAGCCGCGCGGGTTTTGCATTTCTGATATACAACTTTTGAATATTGTGATATCAGAAAAATAAAGGTGACAAATATGGTGCAGTGCACTATAGTGAAAACGTCTCCTCCAACTCCCAGTGAATTGGATTCGCCTGCAAGCCGAAAGGTTAGCGGGCTTTTTTTCGTCCTGGAATTTGTTGCAGAGTCGCTGATGGGTAGCAGTAGGCGCCAATGAAATCGGCGAGTGCTTGATTCGTATCAGAATTTTCTCACGCCTCACCGTCGGGACCCCTGCACTGAGCAGGTTTTCCCTCGCTATCGAATACGCCCGACAGGATCATTTGTTGAGCCAGTTCATGACTGCAGCGTTGTCCTTCCTGACGCGCTCCCTCAGCTCATATAAGTCAACGACATAGGGAGCGACTTTTCCATAATAGTCTACCTGCGGCCCTATCGGTTCGAATTTGAAACCCATCCTTTCCAACGCGCGTGCCAATGAACGTTCCATGGCAGCGTACCAATACCGTATACCGTTCGCGCAACTGTAACGATACATTTGCTTGTACAAGCCAAGCAAGAGACGCGGGCTATTAGTGGCCCGCTCGATCTGGCCCGTCGCCAGCGCGCTTGCCGGCGCTGCATCACCCGCGAGGAACTCCTCTGAAATGCCTTGGAGCGAATCGCCACGTCGGCGGCGGTAAGATTTCTTCACTACCAGCCGGGAAATCTCTGCGGCTTCAGCTCGATCAGGAAGTACGATATGGTTATATAACTCGCAGTGCTCCATGAATGGATATGCCATGCCTTCCGGTGGCTGCACCAGTCTTACGGTTCCTACAAGCGTCTGGTCACGTGTATAGGCAGCGAAGTGCGCGGAACAGTCATCATATTCGTCCGATTCCTTTTCGTTTTCATAACGTGCCATGTCAAGAAACGCGCATTCAATGCAGTAGACCTCGTAGCGCAGCTTGTACAGTTCATTCAGGGCCGAATCAGCTTTAGCGCTGAATGGAATTTGCGCAAAGTCGAAGTAAGGGTCACTGCAGTCGCGCTCCGGCATGTCGCTTCCTGTAGATTGAGTTATAGGAAAGCCAGCCGCGCAGTACAGGCTGGAGTTTTTCTGCTTATTGTATGAGCATGTTGTCGAAGTTTATACACGACGCCTTATTGGATAGGGAGTCATTGTTGTAATCGCATTCTAATTTGTACCATTTCTCGTAATGACATTGATGTGCCCCCAATAAAGAGTGCCAATCGGGATCTAGTAAAGTTCGTTTTCGAGAGGGAGAACGGACGTGAAGAAGCGATTTACCGTTGAGCAAATTATTGGGTTTTTGAAGCAGGCGGATGCCGGGGTTCCAGTCAAAGAGCTATGTCGCCAGCATGGTTTTAGCGACGCCTCGTTTTACACCTGGCGCGCCAAATTCGGCGGCATGACCGTGCCGGACGCGAAGCGGCTGCGGGATCTGGAAGCGGAGAATGCCCAGCTCAAGAAGTTGTTGGCCGAATCGATACTGGATGCGGAAGCCCTGAAAGTCGCATTAGGCCGAAAGCACTGACCCCACAGGCCAAGCGTGAGATGGTCGCAGCGATGCTGGAGAAGACAACGATTTCCGAGCGCCGCGCCTGTCTGCTTGTGGGGTTGTCACGCACTGTCTTGCACTACCAGGGCAAGGCCCAGCCCGAGAATGAGCAATTGCAGAATCGCATGGTTGAACTGGCTGGTGAACGCCGCCGCTTTGGCTATCGTCGCCTGCATGCACTGCTACGACGTGAAGGCGTCGAGGCAAATCACAAACGGATATTTCGTCTTTATCAGGGCGTGGGTTTGGCAGTCAAGCGCCGGCGCAAGCGGCATGGTGTCGCAGTCGAACGAGAACAGCTGGCACTGCCAAGCCGGCCGAATGAAGTGTGGTCAATGGATTTCGTCAGCGATGCGCTGGCCAATGGCCGAAGGATCAAGGTATTGACCATCGTGGACGACTTCACCAAGGAATCGATTGATATCGTAGTCGACCATGGCATCTCTGGCCTGTACGTGGCACGCTCGCTGGACCAGGCAGCGCGATACCGTGGCTATCCCAAGGCGGTGCGTACTGACCAGGGACCGGAATTCACCAGTCGTGTACTGGGCCCAGCGGGCTTACACCAAGGCGTGATGCTGAAGCTGATTGGGGCTGGCAAGCCGGCACAGAATGCCTATATCGAGTCATTCTGTGGCAAGTTTCGGGATGAATGCCTCAATGAGCACTGGTTCACGTCGCTGGCGCAAGCCCGTGGCGTTATTGGAGCGTAGCGACAGGATTACAATGAAGCCAGGCCCCACAGCGCCCTAGAATACCGCTCGCCAGCGGAATTTGCAGCAAAGCATAGAGCGGCATCGGCCGCTCCTGTTGTCCAGGAGCTTATTTGAATGGGACTTTGCCAGAACCGAACCGGCCCGACTGCAGGGAGCAGGTCAGTTCAACTTTCAATCATGTAAGGTAAAGCCTACTGGGCGCACTGACTGTCCTGCGGGTTCCTTTAGATTAAGCTAAAACCTGGGCACCTGTTAAAGGAATAGTCTTCTATCTTTAAGATTTATTAAGGTTCGAATTTTTTCGTGCCATAATTAAGAACGATGGAAGGTGCGATGAACAAAACGGAAAAAGCGCAGACGGGTACGGTGGTTAATAAGATAAATTTAACATTTTCTTTTTTTCAAATTTCTGCTCACAGCCTTTTCTTTTTCCTTACTCCGGTGCTGTTCCACGATGCAAGGCTTGTACTCCTGACATTGGCCGTTGGAGTTGCAATCATCTTCACGAATCAGCTCTGGGCCCTTATTCATGAGGGCATTCATGGCTTCCTTCTGCCTGAGCGACGGAGTAACAATCTCCTTCTGTCTGTCTTGTCCATCTTCTTCGGCTCAAGCTCGATATTTCTCCGAGCAGCTCATCTCTTCCATCATCGGTATAGTCGGAGCGACTCTGAGCGAGTCGAAATATACACTGCTCAAGAGAACAGAGTTGGTGTTTCAGTTGCCTACTATTTCAGTCTCTTGTCGGGATTGTACTTCAGTGAACTGATCCTTCCCTTCATCGCCTTCCTTCCCGCAAAACATCTTGTAAAAATCCGGGACAGACTCTTTACTACGCATTCGATGGCCTCGCATGTGATCGGTTACTTGGCAAGACAGCCTCGGAAGTTGCGCATCATGAGAGTAGAACTCTTAGGCGTCCTCTTCGTTTTCTCAACGGCTCTTTCTCTCTTCGGGTCAAACTATTCTTTTTTCTTGGCCTTCCTCTTCGTTCGGGCCTTTCTTATTTCGTTCCTCGATTACGTGTACCACTACGGCACGCCAATTGGGAGTAATCTCCATGGCAAGAACTTAGCGCTACCTGAGGTCGTATCGAAGTTTCTCCTTCATTTCAATCTTCACGGCATCCATCACCAGAACCCTGGGTTAAGTTGGGTTGAACTCCCAAGAACATTCAAAGAGAAAAAATTAAGCTACGATGACGGATACGTCCGGGCCGCTCTGGAGCAAATCAACGGACCAATCCTCAAAGAAGAACTCGCGTCCGAGAAGTCGGCATGAAGTATCTGACAACCATTCAGACATTCCTGGTCCAAAAACTTCCGACATCGTTTTTCTTGAACGTCAGTGAACGGCGAGCCCTAGGTACGGTCAGGAGAGCTTGCAAGATCAATCCACTCTTTGCCAAGTCCGTTACAAAGGCATCGATCTCTAACATAGAAACCTTTAAAAACCAGGTTCCCCTATCCGAGAAACGCGCAATCTTTCCATCCGACCTAAGAGAACTCCCGATCCATTCAAATAATTTCGACACTGTTAAAACGATTCTCGTAAGCTCCGGCAGCTCCGGACACTTTAGTTTTGGTTTGAAAAGTGAAAAAGAGATAAACGCCGTCTCTAAAGAAGCCGACTTCGCCTTCGAGTCCTATTTCTCTGGGAAGTCAAAAAAGACGATGATCATCAACTGTCTACCTATGGGTAGCAGAGTTTACTGTTCGATTGATTGCTCCGACGTCGGGCCGCACCCTGCAAGAGCCCGGGCCGCCATTGCCATGGCAAAGCGCCTTGGTTACGAGCAAGTCTTCGTCGTAAGTCTCGGTCACATATTTGTTAAAGAACTCCTCGAGTATGATCATTCACAGTACAAGTTCGCCTGGAACAATGTTTTCTTTTTCACCGGAGGAGAATTCTTTCCAGAATCAGCTCGAAGCTATTTCTTGGAAATGCTTGGTGATCAAGACCCGAAAGACCAGCGGCCGCGGATCGGCAACTCGGGCGGCGTCACTGAGCTCATGCTCAACTCCCTGTTCTTTGAATCACCCGACCTGATTAAAATTCGCCAGGCCATGTCGCAAAATCCGAAGTTGAGAGAATTGATTTGCGGACGTGAGACACCATACACCCCATCTCTCTTCATGTGGAATCCTCTGACGAGTTATCTTGAATTGATCGACGGTTTCATCACGATCACAAACCTTGATAAACATTCATTAGCGCCTCTTGTGAGGTACAAGCTTGAAGATAGAGGACAGTTTATTGAACACGACCACCTTCGACAGAGCCTGCGGAAAGTTGGGCTCGAACGTCTGTTCCCAAAGGAAAAACTGCCACTCCTTCTTTTCTGGGGACGAAGTCTTACTGGGAAAGAACACATCATCCAGGAACTCATCTACCGTGATCGACCTGCGGTCAAACTTCTCACCGGCAACTTCGTGTTGAACGGACACGAGCTCAGCATGCAGTTAAAAAAAGGCGTAAAAATAACTTCTGCTTTGGATGAAGCAATTTCGTCGTTCGCCGAGTCTATCCGGTCTAATCTCGGAATTTCCGTTGAAACCCGCTTCAAGGAATTCGAAGTCTTTGACCATAACATGTCGATGAACTACGAAAACAAGTTTTCTTACATGCGTTAGTTCTATTGTAGAAGAATAAACTCACCGTCTTTGATCTAACGCGCAATGTTAGGATAGTCACTCATCGAAGTTTCGCATCCTGATACAAGCTGATCTTGCCCCTATAAAACCGGACACAGGCTAGCGAGAGGGAGCCGAAGAGCTGAGTACTTTTGCAGCTTCCTGTCCAAATTCATTTACATCCAAAGGTTTGATCAGATATTTTGAAATACCGAGTAAGTTGCTCCGATATATATCTTCTTCAGTGTTTGACGCACTGAGGATAAAGACAGGAATTGTAGAGAGAACGGGGTTGGTACGGATTTGTTTGAGCACCTCAAATCCGTCCAGATCAGGTAATTTCAAGTCAAGCAGAATGAGAGACGGATTACCGGACAGCCTATTGCCGTAAAGCCCATGGCGAGTAAGATATGCCAGCGCCTCCATGCCATCGTGGACAACATCGATTTCTGCGGCAAAGCCAGACGCTTTGAGCATTTTAAGCGTGAGATAAACTGCGATCTCGTCGTCTTCAATGAGGAGAACGTGATTTGCCATCCTTTCAGAATACACCTAACAGCCCGCCACTGCCGGTCACTTCTCAGGTATGTGGATCGTGAAAGGCAGAATTGACATAGCGAGCGTCCGCTTCTGGCCGGTAATGTCATGTCCCTGCCGGCCGTTTTCGACCGATTCTGTTGAGGAAGTCAGAGAGTAACATTTGGTTAAAGCGCCAATGCCCCAAATTGCGGGATTAGGCAACCATTTCCCCGAAAAGGCACTGCGGTTGGCCCGCTTTAAGATCGATTGTTACTGGCTTACTATGTTTGTCTCGTCGAGACACCCAATGACTTCCGGTCTTGAGCGCAGAAAAGTTGCCGACAAAGTTTTTCAACAGCATCGGCCCCAAGCGGTCTTTGATTGTCGCTCTAAAAATTACTCAAGCAACTGCTTCAAGCAGTTCATCTGACTCACGATGCAGTCTCGTGCCATGGGCTTATGGCTTTCATGACAATCGTGTTTCAGGTAATGGTTTTAACGATCATCGCAGCCGCAACAATCAAGCAAATGAGGGCAAAAGCAGTCTTCAGATACCTTGGCGAGAGACGTGAAGACAGTACGCCGCCCAAAAGCATGCCTGCTAACGCCCCTGCAGCGAACGGTGTGCCAATGGCAACATTAAAATGCCCGCTCACTATACTCGCTGTTACGCCCGCAATGGATATGAGTGCAATCACCGCCAGTGAGGTTGCCACCACCGATTGCATCGCCAGGTCGGTGTAGCGCTGCAGTGCCGGCACCATCACGAAACCACCACCTACCCCGAGAAGTCCAGATAGCACCCCTGCAATGCTGCCTGACGCTGCTAGTCTGATCGCGCACGTGGTGGTCCAGACGAAGCGGCCGCTTTGCATGTCTCGAATGCAAGGCGGTTTGGTATCCGATGAGTTTGCCTCGCCATCTTGCCTGCTTTCCCTGAAGTTCTTGTATGCCACCCAGAGCAGCACCACGGCAAAGAGCACACTCAATATCTGGGTATCCAGCCGTTGTCCCAACCAGACGCCGGCGGGCGCTAACACGATGCCGGTGGCGGCAATGAGCAGCGCCGCGCGGTAGCGGACGGTACCAACCTTCACACCGATGATTGCACCCATCGCAGCAGCAATGCCCACAGCGAGCAACCCGATCGGCCCGGCCTGCACCACCGTCAATTGCAACCCAAATACCAGTAGCGGCACCGCAAGAATGCCCCCACCGGCACCGGTCAGTCCCATGACGCCGCCAACCAGTGCGCCCAAAATGATGGCCAGTGTCATGCAGCTTCCTGTTATGCCAATCTGTCGGCAGACTTGGCCTTGATGTGTTCGAAGAGTTCGAACAGCGCCATGCCAGCGAGCATGGCGACGAAGAACAGCAGAGGCTTTATGCCTCCCTGGGCAAGCGACGCCAGTGATGGGCCGGGACAGTAGCCGGCCAAGCCCCAGCCCACCCCAAATGTCAGGCCACCCAATACCAGGCGGCGGTCAATCTGCGTGGCGGTCGGCAAGCGCAGGGCGTCGCCCAGAATCGATTTAGGCCGCTTCAGCAGGAATGGGAATGCCACGGAACCAACCAGCAACGCGCCGCCCATGACCAAAGCTAGCGATGGATCCCAGTTGCCGGACAGATCCAGGAAACCCAACACTTTCGAAGGGTCCGTCATGCCCGACAGAATCAGGCCCAGGCCAAACAGCAAGCCGGCCAGCAATGCCATGAGTGTCTTCATCGTGCTCTCCCTAGCCAATCAAGTGACGAACGATGTACACCGTCACAAAGCCGGCGAACATGAAGGAAACAGTCGCCACCAATGATCGCGGCGAGCGACGCGACAGACCGCAAACACCGTGACCGCTGGTGCAGCCCGAGCCAAAGCGGGTTCCGATGCCCACCAGCAGGCCGGCAATCAACAGCACCGGATAACTTGCCTCGATCCGCACTTCCGGCAGCGGGGCGGCAAAGGCAAACACCAGTGGGGAAATCACCAGGCCCGCTACAAAAGCGATCCGCCAGGCCATATCTCCGCGCGTGGGCTTTAGCAGGCCGCCCACCACGCCGCTGATGCCGGCAATCCTTCCGTTGAAAAGGAGGAACATTACGCTTGCCAAGCCAATCAATAGACCACCTGCAAGCGACATCCCTGGCGTGAAGTTATTCCAGTCGATTGTCATCGCCGTTTCCTAGTCTTTTGGACAGTAGATTTGATACAGCACCTGCAATACCGCCAGCGCCTCCTGGCTGGCGATGCTATAGAAAATGTGTTTGCCTTCGCGGCGCGTACTCACCATTTCCTCTTCCCGTAGCACGGTCAGCTGCTGCGACAGCGTGGGCTGGCGGATACCAGTCATCGTTTCCAGTTCGCCGACGGCGTACTCGCCTTGCGTCATCTGGCACAGCAATAACAGGCGGTCGGGGTTCGACAGCACCTTCAGCAGGTTGCACGCCTCCCCGGCAGCAGCCTGGAGTTTCGCAATATCAATTTGCTCGGGTAGAGCCATAAAGATCTGTCCTTGATACGATGTACACAGTTATTATATCACAACATAATATGTATGTTAATATATTGAACCGGGTGAGTTTGCTCTCCCTCCTATTCATTGACTTAGCAAGGAGTCATCATGATTTTCCGGCAACTGTATGAGCCGCTGTCGAGTACCTATACCTACCTGCTGGGTGATGAAGATACTGGATTGGCCATCCTCATCGATCCCGTCATTGCCACCATGGATCGGGACCTGGCCGAAGTGCACCGGCTCGGCCTGAAGCTGGCCTACACCGTGGATACGCATATCCATGCCGATCACATCACTGCTGCATTGGAGATGAAGCGCGCTGTCGGCAGCAAGATTGCCGCGCCGGCTCATGACCGGCAGTCCTGCACCGACGTTGGCATCGAGGAGGGCAAACCGTTTCAAGTGGGCGGTATCACCCTGCAGCCGTTGCATACGCCTGGGCATACCGATGGCCACTTCGCGTATCTCTTCAACGACCGCGTCTTCACCGGAGACGCGTTGCTGATCGAAGGGTGCGGGCGCACCGACTTCCAGAACGGCGATGCGGATGCCTTATACAAGAGCGTGCGCGAGAAACTCTTTGCCTTGCCGGACGAGACGCTGGTGTACCCAGCCCATGACTACAAGGAACGCTTCGTCTCTTCGATTGCCCAGGAGAAGAAGCGCAACCCGCGCCTGGGCGGCGACATGAGCATCGAGGCGTTCAGGCAGATCATGGCCAACCTGAACCTGCCGTATCCGAAGTTCATTGACTATGCTGTACCAGGCAATCGCCAATGCGGCATGTGCCCGCCCGACCTGCCGGAAAACCTGGCGAACTACTGTCGTCAGATGACCGAGAGCCCGCAAGGCTGAAGCGCCGACATGAAAGGAGCGGACATGGCGAACTACAAGCAATTCGAAGAGCGTTTCTTCATCGGGCCGCAGCCGACCGAACAGGACTTGGATGAGGCAAAGCGGCAAGGCATTCAGACAGTCATCGATCTGCGCATGCCTTCGGAGACTGCGGTTCCAAACGCTGAACTGGTCAAGAGAAGCGGTCTTAACTACGTCAATATCCCGGTCGATAAAGCGGCATTATCTGCCCGGCAAATCGATGAGTTGGATGCGGCTGTCAGGCAAAACGAAGGCCCGTACCTGTTGCACTGCGCGACCGGTGCGCGTGTGGCCATGCTGCTGGCGCTCAGTCGAGCCAAACAGCACGGTTGGACGGCAGAGCGCACATTCCAGGAAGCTCAGGCGATGGGATACAACCTGCAAACCTCGCCTGACGTTACCGCCTTCGTCAGGCGAACGACGACCCAGTAAGACAATCGATCGGTGTGGCGAAAGCCGGGTCGGTTTTTGCCGTACTGATGAAGTGGTTTTCCAGTCAAGCCGATATTCATTCAACCTGCAATTCCTCCCTTGGAGACAACCATGCTTTCAACAGCCGAAGATACAAGCCGTGGCAGTGCCGATCGGGTTCGCCGCTCCACGCCAGAGCATCTGAATATGAAGATTGACCAGCAGATAGGCAGCAATATCCAGCGCTACGCCAACCGCAACCATGCGGTGATTCAGCAGCGCATCGAGGAATTGGACCGTGAGTGGGATGTTGAACGGGTGCTGGAAGTCAATGCGTCGACACTAGCGCTAACGGGATTGGCACTCGGCTTGACCGTCAACAGGAAATGGCTCGTCCTGCCGGTTGCAGTCATGGGTTTTCTTCTGCAACACGGCATTCAGGGCTGGTGCCCGCCGTTGCCGGTATTGCGGCACTTAGGCGTGCGAACTCGAGGAGAAATCGATCGGGAAAAGTACGCGCTGCTGGATCTCATGAACCGGCGCTGACAAAGTGGCCGGCAGAGATACACAGCGGGCCAAGTTCACTGCAGGGGTAGGAATCTGGTTTTGGTCCAGTTTGCCAATGACCGCAATTGGCCGATTCTGTTGAAAAAGTCGCTGAGCAACGTGGCTGGACCTCGAACCGTCATTTCGATGATGATCTGACAGGGGGGATATGAGAACGCCAAGTTGCTTTCAGAGCGCCATCATACGGCTGGTTTGCCCTAGTTGTGCCCGTCTGGACAAAGCCGTTTCGCCAAGCGCCTCAAATTCTGAGCGGTGGCTGCCAACAACAACTCATCATGTGCTCCAGTCGGACGCCGTAATCGCAAGCGATCCAACTTCATGATCCACTTGAGATGGGCAAAGAGCATTTCAACCTTTTTGCGCTTGCGGCGCGATTGCCAGTATGCCGGCGTTTGCATAATGGCACGGGCAACGTCCCGTGCATCCGCGTGGATGCTGCGCGCGATCTTGCGATTTGGCGTGTTAGGGCAGCACCGTGGCTTCAAGCTGCAATATTTGCAATCCAGCGGGCGGGCGTGATAAAGGATCGTTGCTTCCTTAGTGATATGGGACCGTGGATTGGTGAAGTTACGCCATTCCTTGCGCAGTGGTTGGCCTTCCCGACAACGGTATTGGTCTGCATCCGGCTCCCAAACAAAGTCAGCTACGGCAAAGGTATCATCCCATCGCTCTTGTCCCACACCGGCACATGCGGCGCAATCCCTTTGTGCTTGACCAGCCACCCCAGCATGGCGGCACTGCCATAAGAAGTGTCGCCGATGAGCCGGTGTGGCTTCATTTCCAGGCGCTGCTCGACACGATCGATCATGGTGCGCGTCGCTTGTGTTTCTGCCGCATGGCCCGACGGTGACGGTTCAACGTCAACAATGATGCCGGCCTTCACATCGATGAGGTAATTCGTGGAATAGGCAAAAATGCAGGGCCAGCCATGGCTGTCCATGAAGCAGCGGGGTCCGTTAGCGATACATACTTTGGCGGGACGGGGGGATTGGCACCGTCTAACGCTGCCAGGTACTCTTTGACCGATCGGTAAGGCGGCTTGGATTGCCCCGGTCAATATGTTCTGTCCCAGGCAATGCGCGTTGACGCTGCGCATCGGCTTTGACGATGCTGGCATCGGTAGCAAAGCCTTCTCCACCCACCAGTCCTTCGACAATACACCGGCGCAGTACCGACTCGAACAGATCCCGAAACGCCTCACTGTCCCGGAAACGCCGATGCCCGGTCTTGGAGAAGGTGGAATGGTCTGGCACTCGGTCATGAATGCCAGGGTGGCAGAACCAGCGGTACGCCAGGTTCAGATGCACTTTCTCACACAGCCGGCGTTCGCAGCGGATGCCGTAACAGTAGCCAATGATGAGCATACGAATGATGAACTCCGGATCCACCGACGGGCGGCCAGTATGGCTGTAGAACGGCTTGAGGTGCTCACGGAATTCGGCTAAATCCAGATAGCGGTCGATCGCCCGCAGAAGATGGACCTGCGGGACGAACTCTTCCAGGTTGATGATTTCGGTACGTTCCCTCGTAACAAGTTTCCATCCCATCATGATGGCCTCCACCAAGGCATGCCGGCTAGGCCAACAGGCTTTTTGCGTTACGGCGCCATCGAGCCTTCGTTCGGCAAATGCGACGCGCAAGGATGCAGCGTCAGTAAATCCACGATTGCTTTGGGGCTTGCTGGTTTGGACAGGTGATGATCAAAGCCGGCCCCTTTGGCCAACTCCACATCCTGCGGTTGCCCGTAGCCGGTTAGCGCAAGCAGCAAGGCATTGGCGACAGGTTTCATTTCCCGCATAAGCCTTGCGACCTCGTAGCCATTAATATCGGGCAAACCAATGTCCAGGATGACTGCATCGGGTTGATGGTCTTCTGCGAGCTTCAGTGCGCTTAGGCCATCGTGACATACCGTCACATCATAGCCATTCGCTTCACGCAAGATCATGGCAAGCGTGTGCGCCGCATCGACGTTGTCGTCCACCACCAGGACTTTCAGCGTGCTCGGGATGGAAGCAGAACGCGCCTGTTTCGGTTCTTCCCGCGAATCCGTCTTGTCGATGCGTGGCAACCGTACGGTGAAGGTGCTTCCCTTGCCTTCCCCTGCACTCTCGGCAGTCACCCGGCCGCCATGCAACTCCACCAGTTTCTTGACCAACGTCAGACCCAACCCCAGCCCACCCTGGGAACGGCCAAGAGTTCGCTCGCCTTGTGAGAACAGCTCGAAGACCCATGGCAACAAATCCGCTGATATGCCCATCCCATTGTCCCGCACGGTGAGCGTGCCCCAATCACCGTCCGAATGCAGCTGCAAATCGATCCTGCCGCCGCCTTCGGTGTACTTGGCTGCGTTGGTCAACAAATTGGCAGCAGTCTGGACAAGGCGAATTTTGTCACCATGGACGAGGAGACGCTCCACTGGTGTGCGCAGGACAAGTTGATGCCCTTTCGATTCGATGAGCGGACGTACCTGTTCCACTGCATTGGCAACGACAAGCGCCATATCCACCGGAGCCGTGTGAAGCTGTATCAAACCGCGCGTCACGCGGGAAACGTCGAGCAGGTCTTCCAACAAACTGGTCATGTGCAGCACCTGCCGGGAAATGATGGCGCTTACCTGTTGCACACGCTCCGGACTGGCCCCTGGACGCTGCAGCAGCTCAGCTGCGCTGGCAATGGGTGCAAGCGGATTTCGCAGCTCATGGCCAAGCATCGCAAGAAATTGATCCTTTGCGTTGTTTTGTTCTTCGGCGAGTTGTCGGGCGCTCTGCTCGCGTTGCAAGAGCGATTGCCTTTCGAGTTCGGTAGCGCGCCTGTACTCTTCCGCCTGCAACAAATCCTGCCCTGCGTTATGGATTGCCGCATAGAGATCGTTGACTTCGGCAACCGGAGAGTTGAACGGCGTGGAGACTTTTCCGAGCCCAAGCGCCGTAGAAGCGTTTACCGCACGCTGAATATCGCGTACATGCCAGCCGCCGAGCAGTAACACGCTGGTGCCCGCAAACAGCAGGGCTGCCAAAATTCCAAGACCGGCGACCATCGTTGCCTGTTTTGCAGAACTCTCAAGCAGATTCACCGGCGCAGCAATGGCAACGGTCCAGCCCGATAGAGACGAACGAGCAAAGGCATCATAGACCTCAATGCCTTCGATCGTCCGGTGACGGATATGTCCGCTGCCTGTTTGGCGAGCCGCTGCAATGAGCTCCGCACGGGCTGGCTTCCCGATCAGTTTATCGTCGTTGAGGCTTCGTGCAATGAAGTTGCCGTCCTGATCAAAAACAGCAAACAGCCAGCCTTCAGGCACGCGAAACGTATTGATCACCCGTTTGAAATGATCAGTAGAAAACACTTCGCTCAGAAGGTACGGTTTCCCGTTGGCTAAAATCACTGGCACGGTCAGCGTCGTGACCATCTTGCCGCTGACAGGACCGGGCCGTATGTGGGAAATCCAGGTTTTGTTTGCGCTGAGGATCTTCCTGGCAAGCTCTTGTTCGCCGGGTGGCGGCAATGGAGAGCCGTAGGGCCGTAATGTATTAACGATCTGGCGACTGTCCTGGTCCGATAAAACAATCCATGCATCTAGACCACGGTTAAACTTTTTTGCCTGCGCATGAAAGGCCTGGAAGTCGCCATTGCCAAGTGACGGAGAGGAGGCCAAAACCTGTAGCGCGGCTTCTGTGCTGGAAAGCTCCCCGTCGACAAGCAAGGCAAGGCCCTTGACCGACTCATGCAAGCCGTGCAGCGCTGCCTTGAGTTCAGCTCGTTGCAGCAGGTTGAGTGCAACAATGGAAGAAGCGATGATCGGCACGAGGATCAGCAGTGCCATTACGACAAGATAAGACCGGATCCTCATATATCTCCGCCTGGAAGAACGACCGCGCCATTGTAGAGCAACTTGCCACTCATAAAACAAGTGCCGGCAGTGACATCGCGCATGAAAGCACTGGACCGCACAGCTGCGCTTTGCTGATGATTGCCCTTCCCTAATGGCCGCTATCCCGTGAAGTAGCAGCACCTCGCCAACAAAACCGGGCTTGATTTGTCGAGTCAAGCCCGGTGTGTCTGCAGATCGTGCCTGTTCAAGAATGAACAGTTTGCATTTGAAAGATTTTGTAATGAAGGTAAACCGGATTCCCGCTTCACCGTATAAATAACCATCATTACTGCAGTTATCTGCTGCCGACGAC